>NZ_JBHUAL010000069.1:0-38858 GCF_042789775.1 Kitasatospora sp. NPDC056800
GGCCCGGGCCGGTCGCGGCCCGGGCCCGGCGGGGTCAGCCGGCCTGGGTGGCGCGGCGCACGGCGACGGGCAGTCGTACCGGGCCGAGGACGCCGATCGAGGGGTGGAACCGGATGCCGGATTCCGGAAGCACCGCGATCCGCTCGAAGCGCTCCAGCAGGGCGGTGAGCGCGATGCGCGCCTCCATGCGGGCCAGCGGCGCGCCCAGGCAGTAGTGGATGCCCTTGCCGAAGGCGACGTGACGGCCCTGGTTCGGCCGGTGGATGTCGAACTCCTCGGCCCGGCCGAAGTGGGCGGCGTCGCGCTGGGCGGAGAGCAGCCATACGCACACCATCGCGCCGGCCGGGATGCGCTCCCCGCCGAGCTCCGTGTCGCACGCCGTCACCCGCTGGTCCCGCACCAGCGGCGGGCGCCAGCGCAGCACCTCCTCGACGACCTTGGGCAGGAGGTCCACGTCGGAGCGGACCTCGGCGAGGACCTCGGGGTGGCTGTCCAGACTCATCACGGTGTTGCCGACGAGCACGGAGGACGGCAGGTGTCCGGCGATCACGAACATGCCGATGACGCCCACGATCTCGTGGTCGTCCAGGCACCGCCCGTCGACCTCGGCCTGCGCCAGGGCGCTGATCAGGTCGTCCCGGGGTTCGGCACGGCGCTGGTGGATGATCTCGAGGAGGTAGGCGGAGGCGAAGCGGACGAGCTCGCCCAGTTCGCGCACCGCGGACTCGTCGGCCCGGCCGAGCTCACCGGCCGGCCGGGCGCCGAGCAGCGCGTCCGCCCAGACCGTGAACATCCCGTGGTCCTTCTCGGGGATGCCGAAGAGCTTGGCGATCACCCGGGCGGTCAGCGGGGCGGCGTAGTCGGCCACCACGTCGAAGGCGCCGGTGCCGTCGGCCGACAGCTCGATCCGGTCCAGCAGTTCGTTCGCGGTCTCGGTGATGATCGGTTCGAGACTCGCGACGACGTTGGGAGTGAACGCGCGCCGCACCAGTTCGCGCATCCGGGTGTGGTGGGGCGGGTCGACGCCGAGGAAGTTGCCCTGGGCGGCGCTGGCCAGCTCCCGCTCGTCCTCGGGGATCATGTCGTTCATGTCACTGGAGAAGGTGCGGTGGTCGCCCAGCACCTGGAGCGCCTCGTCGTAGCCGAACACCTCCCACACACCCGGCTGGTAGCTCTTGGCCACCGGACCGGCGGCGCGACCGCGGTCCAGGTACTCCAGGAACGCCTTGGTGCGCTGGTCGTAGGAAAGGCTCGTCAAAGCTGCGAGATCGGTCATGAGATAGCCCCCGCGAGCAGGAAATGGTTAACGAGGGCTGGTGACGAAAGGAGCTGGAAGCGGCCGGCATCCGTGCTCGCCTGGCCGCTCAGACGGAGTCCCCCGTACCGCCCTGAATCGTCGAATTCGAGTACCGGAAGGGGAAGCCCGAATTGACGCCGACGGAGCTGGAGCCTAGGTAGCCCGTCTCGGCAGTGTCAAGAGTGATCTCCGACGGTGCGTCAGGACCGCGCGTCGGCCCGGGGGGTCTGACCTGGGTGAACGTCGCCGGCGGTGCCGTCTGCGCCGGGTTTCGGACCGGAGGGCACGGTTTCGGCCAGAAGGGCGGCGTTCCGGTTGGGCCTTTGCGATCTCTAGAGGTCGGGGTACGCTGCGGAACAGTGCCTGCGGGACTGTTGTTCGAGAGCATCGGGGAACAGGGCGCACGGCACGAGACACGGGGACGGGGGATATGCACGTGATCGTGCGGTTTTTTCGATGCCGGGACCGCGCTGGGCCTTCGCGCTGAATCTTCGCTGGAACTCGCGGGGATCCCGAAGGAAACAGCCGGACGCGCGTGCCCGCCGCAGCGCGGTACCGCCATCCAATCCTCGGGACCTCGCCTGTTCGTGAGTTGACTTCAACCGCCGACAGCTCTGCGAAGGACTCTGCATGCCCGCAACAGCGCGTCAGGAATTCGCTCTCACTTCCGCGCAGACCGGAATATGGCTGGCCCAGCGTTTCGCGCGGGACGGCCTCGACTACAGCGTCGCGCTGTACGCCGACATCGTCGGCTCGCTCGATGTCGACCTGCTGGTGCGGGCGGCTCGCGGGGCCTTCGCCGACACCCCGACCATGCGGGCCCGCATCGTGGCCTCCGGCCCGGAGCCGGCGCAGGTGGTCGACGACGCGGCCGAACTCGTCATGCCCTGCCTGGACCTGCGCGACCAGGAGCAGCCACACCGGGCGGCGCTGGCCTGGATGGAGGACGAGCTCGCCGTGCCGCTCGCCCCGGACAGCGGCCGGATGCACTCCTTCGCGCTGCTGCGGATCGGCGAGGACCGGTACCTGTGGTACCTGCGGGCCCACCACGTGGCCATGGACGGTTTCTCCGGCGCGTTGTTCGTACGGGAAATCGCCGCCCGGTACACCGCGCTGGCGACCGGCCGGGACGCCGTGAACGGCCTCGGGCGTTTCGGGGAGATGTTGCGGTCGGATCGTGCCTATCGCGAGTCCGTCGCATTCCACACGGACCGCGCGTACTGGATGGAGAAACTGGCGGACAGCCCGGCGCCGGCGACCTTCGGACAGGCCGAGCCGAATCGTCGGGGCGGCCGGACCCGCGAGACGGTGGAAATCGAAAGCGGGCTGAGCGAGGCACTCGGCAGACTGGCGCAGCGTTGCGGCGTGACGCCCGCCGCTGTTTACGCCGCCGCCGCCGCCCGTTACACCGCACGACTCACCGGTGAAACGGACGTCGTGCTCGGACTGCCCGTCACCGCCCGGTTCGGCAAGGCCATACGCGGTATTCCCGGAATGATGTCCAACGTGGTGCCGCTGCGCGTTTCGGCCGGACCGGAGCTGCCGCTGTCCGGATTGCTGCAGAACGTCTCCGCGGAAATGCTGCTCGGCCTTCGGCACCAGCGCTACCGATATGAGGACCTGCGCAACGACCTCGGCGCGGGAGAGGAAAGCAGCCCGCTGGTCGGGCCGCACGTCAACCTGCAGTTCTTCGACCAGGATGTGGATCTCGCCGGATGCGCGACGACGATCCACAACCTGACCAACGGACCGGTCGACGACCTGGCCTTCGTGTTCTACGGAGACGTCCGGCGGGGCAGCGGACGGATCGACGTCGACGGCAACACCGAGCTGTACCACCGCGCCGATCTGCGGGTGCACGGCCAGGGCCTGCTGCGGCTGCTGGAACAGATGGCCGAGGCGGACCCGGACACCCCGTGCCGTGGACTCGACGTCTTCCGGCCCGACGACCTGGAGCGGCTGCTCGTCGGCCGCAACGACACCGGGCGGCCGGTCGGCCCCGAGACCGTCGTCGATCTGTTCCAGGCCCGGGCGGCGGCCACTCCGGACGCCCCGGCCGTCTTGCACGGGCCGCACGGCCTCTCCTACCGGGAGCTGAACGAGCGGGCGAACCGGCTCGCGTCGCTGCTGCTCGCCCGCGGCCTCGGCCCAGAGGACCTCGTCGCTCTCGCGGTGCCGCGGTCCGTGGACCTGGTCACCGCTCTGCTGGCCGTGGTCAAGTCCGGCGCCGCGTTCCTGCCGGTCGACCCGGACTACCCGACCGACCGCATCGCGTACATGCTCGACGACGCCCGGCCGGCGCTGCTGATCACCACACAGGACACCGCGCCCCGGCTGCCCGGGGCCACGGCCACCCCGCGGCTGCTGCTCGACGACGCCGACCTGGCGGCGGCCCTGGACGCGGCGCCCGACCGGGACGTCACCCAGGCCGACCGCCCGCGCCCGCTCTCGCCGGACTCGCCCTCCTACGTCATCTACACCTCCGGCTCGACCGGTCGGCCCAAGGGAGCGGTCAACACCCACGCCGGCCTGGCGAACCGGCTCCTGTGGATGCAGGACCGCTACCGGCTGACCGCGCGGGACCGGGTGCTGCAGAAGACCTCCTGCGGATTCGACGTCTCCGTCTGGGAGTTCTTCTGGCCCCTGGTGAGCGGCGCGACCCTGGTGATGGCCGACCCCGGGCTGCACCGCGACCCGGGCTACCTCGCCGCGGTGATCCGCGAACAGCAGGTCACCACCGTCCACTTCGTCCCCGCCATGCTCCAGGCCTTCCTGGTCGAGCCCGAGACCGGCCGGTGCGCCAGCCTGCGCCGGGTGATCTGCAGCGGTGAAGCGCTGCCCGCCGAACTCGCCGCCCGGTTCTTCGCCGTCCTCGACTGCGAGCTGCACAACCTGTACGGACCGACCGAGGCTTCCATCGACGTGACGTCCTGGCAGTGCGACCCGGCGCGCACCGGCGCCCCGCCGATCGGACTCCCGATCGCCAACACTCGGGTGTACGTGCTGAACCAGGCCCTGGAGCCGGTGCCCGACGGCGTGCCCGGCGAGCTCTACCTGGCCGGCACCGGCCTCGCGCGCGGTTACCTCGGCCGGCCGACCGTCACCGCGGAGCGCTTCGTGGCCTGCCCGTTCGGCCGGCCCGGTGAGCGGATGTACCGCACCGGTGACCTCGCCCGGTGGGACGCCGACGGGCGGCTGGCCTACCTGGGCCGGACCGACGACCAGGTGAAGATCCGGGGCGTGCGGATCGAACCCGGCGAAATCGCCTCGGTCCTCGGCGAGCACCCCGAGGTCGGCGAGGCGGTGGTGGTGGCCCGCGACGACCGCTCGTCCGGGAAATACCTCGTCGGGTACGTGGTGCCCGAGCGCGACCGCCCGGCCTCCGTGCGGGAGCGGGCCGACGGCGAGCACGTCGACCAATGGCAGCAGCTGTACCAGTCGATGTACGGCGCACCGTCCGAGGCCGCCTTCGGCGAGGGCTTCGCCGGCTGGGACAGCAGCTACACCGACCGCCCGCTGCCGCTGGAGGACATGCGGCAGTGGCGCGACCGGACGGTGGAAGCGATCCGCGCCCTCCGGCCCCGCCGGGTGCTGGAGATCGGCGTCGGCAGCGGCCTGCTGCTCGCCCGGCTCGCGCCGGACACCGAGCGCTACTGGGCGACCGACTTCTCCCCCGCGGCGGTCGCCGCGCTGCGCCGGCACCTCGGCACCCGGCCGGACCTGGCCGGGCGGGTGGAGCTGCGCACCCAGCCGGCCGACGACCTGGCCGGGCTGCCCGAGGGCTTCTTCGACACCGTGGTCATCAACTCCGTGGCGCAGTACTTCCCCACCGCGGAGTACCTCGGGACCGTCCTGCGCGGAGCGCTCGGACTGCTGCGCCCCGGCGGCGCCGTGTTCCTCGGAGACGTCCGCGACCTGAGGCTCCGCCGGATCCTCGCCACCGGTGTGCAACTCGCGCACAGCCCGGCGGACGCGGACCCGCAGGCCGTGCGCCGGGCCGTGGAACAGCGGACCCGGCAGGAGAACGAACTCCTGGTCGACCCGCGGTTCTTCACCGCGCTCCAGCAGGAGAGCGCCGACCTCGCCGGCGTCGACATCCGGGTCAAGCGCGGCGACTACGACACCGAACTGATCCGCTACCGCTACGACGTGGTACTGCACAAGCACTCGGAGCACCGGCCCGTCTCGCTGCTCGACGTGCCGGGCGCGCACTGGGGCACCGAGGTCGCCGACCTGACCGCGCTGCGGGACCGGCTCGCCACCGAGGCGCCGGCCCGGCTGCGGATCACCGGCGTGCCCAACGTCCGCCTGGTGCCCGAGGCCTCCGCCACCCGGCAGCTGTTCGCCGGGGCGCCGATGGCGGATGTCCGGCGGGCGGTGGACGGGGACGGCCCGGCCGGCCCGCTGCCCGAGAGCTTCCACGAGCTCGGCGAGGACCTCGGCTACCGCACGGTGGTCACCTGGTCCGGCGAGGGCACCGACGGCGAACTCGACGTGCTCTTCCTGAGCTCCCGGACCGACCCCGCCACCGCGGCCCTGACCGACGTCTTCCTCCCGGCCGCGGCGGCGCCGCAGGCCCTGACCAACAACCCCGCGGTCGGCCGCGAGGCCGGGCGGCTCGCCGCCGCCCTGCGCGAGCACCTGCGGGAGAACCTGCCCGACTACATGGTCCCGGCCGCCGTCATGGTGCTCGACGCACTGCCCACCACGGCCAACGGGAAGCTGGACCGGCGCGCCCTGCCCGCACCGGAGTTCCGCGCCACCGGCGGCGGCCGGCCGGCCCGGGGTCCACGCGAGGAACTGCTGAGCCGGCTCTTCGCCGAGGTCCTGGGCCTGCCCGGAATCGGTGCCGACGACAGCTTCTTCGACCACGGCGGCGACAGCATCGGCGCGATCCAGCTGGTCAGCCGCGCGCGCGGCGCCGGAGTTCTGTTCACCCCGCGCGAGGTCTTCGAGCACCGGACGGTCGCCCGGCTCGCCGAGGTGGCCCGTACCCAGGACACCCAGGCCCCGCCGCCTGACACCGGAGCCGGTCCCGTTCCGCTGCTGCCGATCGTCCACCGGTTGCGTGAACTCGGCGGCCCGGTCGGCCGGTTCAGCCAGTCGATGCGTCTCGACGTGCCCGCCGGACTGCGCCTGGAAACCCTCGGCGACGCCCTGCAGACCGTGCTCGACCACCACGACGCGCTGCGCCTGCGGCTGGCGCGGGACGGCGACGAGGCGTGGTCGCTGACGGTACGGCCGGCCGGCGCCGTCGACGCCGCCGGGTGCCTGCGACGGGTGGCCGTCGCCGAGACCGGCGAACCCACCGAGGCGGAGCTGCGGGCCTGGGAGGAAGCCGCTCTCGACCGGCTCGACCCCGACGACGGCGTCCTGGTGCAGGCCGTCTGGTTCGACGCCGGCCCGACCCGCCGAGGCAGGCTGTTCCTGGCCGTCCACCACCTGGCCGTGGACGGGGTGTCCTGGCGCGTGCTGGTGCCCGACCTGGCCGACGCCTACGCCGCCCTGGCCGAGGGCGGGCGCCCCGCACCCGCCCCGGTGGGCACCTCGCTGCGGCAGTGGTCGCGGCAGCTGGTCGAGCGGGCCGGCACCGCCGAGGTGGTCGGCGAGCTCGACCACTGGCGGGAGACGCTCACCGGTGCCACCGCCCCGCTCGGGGCACGCGCGCTCGATCCCGTCCGGGACGTCCTCGCCACCCGGCGCACCCTGGTGTCCTCCGTCGACGCCGACACCACCGCGGCGCTGCTCACCGAGGTGACCACCGCCTTCCACGCCGGCGCGAACGATGTCCTGCTCGCCGCCCTGGCCCTGGCCCTACAGGACTGGCGCCGGCGGCGCGGGCACGGGGCCGCGCCGGTGCTGGTCGACCTGGAGGGGCACGGCCGCGAGGAGGAGGCCGTCCCGGGCACCGACCTGTCCCGCACCGTCGGATGGTTCACCAGCCTCTTCCCGGTGCGGCTCGACCCCGGCGTGACCGACCCGGCCGAGACCTGGGCCGCGGGCCAGGCCGTCGGAACGGCGCTGCGCACGGTCAAGGAACAGCTCGCGGCGGTGCCCGGCAGGGGACTGGGCTTCGGGCTGCTGCGCCACCTCAACCCGCGGACCGCCACGGCCCTGGCCGGCCTCGGCAGCCCCGACGTCCTCTTCAACTACCTGGGCCGCTCCCTCACCACCCGGGGCCAGGGCACCTGGACACCGGTGCGCGACGGCAGCGCACTGGCCGGACACACCGACCCCGGAACGCCCTTCGCCCACACGCTGGAGATCAACGCGCTCGTCCACGAGGACGCGACGGACGGCGGGGAGAACGGGGAGAACGGGGAGAACGGCCCCCGGCTGTCCGCCGAGTGGTCCTGGCCCGCGGGCCTGCTCACCGAGGACGAGGTCCGGGACCTCGCCGACACCTGGTCCACCGCCCTGCGCGCGCTGGCCACCCACGCCCGCCGACCGGGCGCCGGCGGCCACACGCCGTCCGACTTCCCGCTCGCCCGGCTCGAACAGCAGGACATCGACGAGATCGAGGCCGCCTGCCCCGACGTCGAGGACGTCCTGCCGCTGACGCCGCTCCAGGAGGGCCTGGCCTTCCACGCCGCGTACGACGACCACGCACCGGACGTCTACCACGTCCAGATCGCCCTCGACCTGGACGGCGAGATCGACCCCGGGACGCTGCGCGAGGCCGCCGAGGCCCTGCTGCGCCGCCACCCGGTGCTGCGCACCTGCGTACGGAACCGGGCGAGCGGCGGCCTGGTCCAGGTGGTCCGGGCCGAGGTCCCGGTGCCGTGGCGGTACCTGGACCTGAGCGGGCTCGACCCCGAGCAGCGGGCGGCCCAGGCCGAGGCGGCGCTCCGGGACGACCTGAGCCGCCGCTTCGACCTGGCCGAAGCACCCCTGCTGCGCCTGACGCTGCTGCGCCTCGACGAAGGCCGCCACACCCTCGCGGTGACCAACCACCACATCGTCCTGGACGGCTGGTCGATGCCCCTGCTGCTGCAGGAGCTGTTCGCCCACTACGGCACCCGGGGCGCCGACACACCGGCGCGGCCGGCCGGCTCCTGGCGCACCTACCTGGACTGGCGGGCCGGCCAGGACCGCACCGCGGCCGAGCAGGCGTGGCAGGCGGCGCTGCGAGGACTGGACGCGCCGACCCGGCTGGCTCCGCACGGTGACGCGCACGCCTCCGTCCAGCCCGCCTCCCGCTCCGTCCTGCTGCCCGAATCCCTCACCGCCGCGCTGGCCGGGCGGGCCCGGGAACACGGCGTCACGCTCAACACGGTCGTGCAGGCCGCGTGGGGGCTCCTGCTGAGCCGGCTGACCGGCAGCGAGGACATCGTCTTCGGCACCACCGTCTCCGGACGGCCGCCCGAGCTGCCGGGCACCGAGACGATGATCGGCTGCTTCATCAACACCGTCCCGGTGCGGCTGCGGCTGCGCCCCGACGAGCCGATCGGCGCGCTGCTGGCCAGGCTGCAGGACGAGCAGTCCCGCCTCGCCGCCCACCAGCACCTCGGGATCGCCGAGATCCGACGCCTGACCGGAGTCGACGGCGAACTCTTCGACACGCTCACCGTGTTCGAGAACTACCCGCTGGACCCGGACGCCCTGAACCAGGGCGCGCGGACCGGCCCGCGGGTGGGCGCAGTCCGCACGCACAACGACGTGCACTACCCGCTGGCCCTGATCGCCACCCCGGGCCCCTCGCTCGACCTGCAGTTCACGTACCGGCCGGACCTGTTCGCGGCCGCCGACGCCGAGCAGGTCGTCCGGCGGTATACCCGGCTGCTCCAGGAGATCGCCGAGGCGGGCCCGGACACCCGGGCGGACCGCATCGAGGCCCTGGAGCCGGCCGAGACGCGGCAGCTCACCGAGGAGTGGAACGACACCGGCCGCCCGGCGGCCCCGGTCGCCGTGGCCGACGCCGTGCGGGACTGGGCGGCGCGGGAACCCGGCCGCACCGCGGTGGTCTGCGCGGCCGAGGAGCTGACCTACCGCGAGCTCGACGAGCGGGCGGACCGGCTGGCCCGGCAGCTGCGGGCCCGCGGCGTCGGACCGGAGGACCTGGTCGCGGTGGCGGTGCCGCGCTCGGCCGAGCTGATCGTCGCGCTGCTGGCCGTGCTCAGGACCGGCGCCGGCTACCTGCCGCTGGACCATCGGCACCCCGCCGAGCGGACCGCGTTCATGATCCGGGACGCCGCGCCGGCGCTGGTGCTGACCAGCGGCGAGGAGGTGCCCGGGCTGCCGCCGGCGGACCGGCTGGCGCGGCTCGCGTTGGACGGACCCGGCACGCCCGGCGACCCGGACGTCCCGGCCGGCGCCGCCCCGTCCGGTGCCCTCCTGGCCGGCACCGTCCCGGCCGCGCCCGACGGTTCGCTCGCCTACGTCATCTACACCTCCGGGTCCACCGGCCGCCCCAAGGCCGTCGCCGTGTCGCGCGCCGCCATGGACGCGCTGGTGGGCTGGGCGGTGGAGCGCTTCGGCGGCGACGGGCTTCAGCGGGTCCTGGCCGCCACCTCGCTCTCCTTCGACGTCTCGGTGTTCGAGCTGTTCGCCCCGCTGGCCGCCGGCGGCCGGCTGGAGATCGTCCGCGACCTGCTGGAACTGGCCGAACGGCCCTGGCAGGGCTCGCTCATCAGCGGCGTCCCGTCAGCGCTGGCCGGGCTGCTCGCCGACCCGTCGCCGAGCTTCGCGGCCCGGCGGCTCGTCCTGGCGGGCGAGGCCCTGCCCGAGCCACTGGTACGGCGGATCCGGCAGTCGCTGCCCGGTACGGAGATCGTCAACCTCTACGGGCCGACCGAGGCGACGGTGTACGCCACCGACTGGACGTGCGCCGACGACGAGGTGCTCGCCCCGCCCATCGGCCGTCCGCTGCCGCACACCCGGGCCTACGTGCTGGACAGCTGGCTGCGCCCGGTCCCGGCCGGCGTGCCCGGCGAGCTGTACCTGGCGGGCACCGGTGTCGCGCGCGGCTACCTCAACCGGCCCGCGCTGACCGCCGACCGCTTCGTCGCGGACCCGTACGGCGCCCCGGGAAGCCGGATGTACCGCACCGGCGACCTCGCCCGCCGGCTGCCCGACGGCGCGCTGGACTACCTGGGCCGCACCGACAACCAGGTAAAGGTCCGCGGCCACCGGATCGAACTCGGCGAGGTCGAGACGGTGGTGGCCCGCCATCCGGACGTCGCCCAGGCCGTCGTCCTGGCCCGCGACACCTCTGCGGGCACCACCCGGCTGATCGCCTACGTGGTCCCGCGGCCCGGCGCCGAACCGGACGTCACCGACATCGCGGAGCGGACCGCGGGCGAACTGCCCGGCTACATGCTCCCGGGAGGCTACGTCCTCCTGGACCGGCTGCCGGTCACCGCCAACGGAAAGCTGGACCGGGCCGCCCTGCCGGCGCCGGACCCGGGCGAGCACGCCCCGGGCACCGGCCTGGTCCCGCGGACCTCGCGCGAGGAACTGCTGTGCGGACTCTTCGCGCAGACCCTGGGCGTGCCGCTGGTCGGGCCGGACGAGAGCTTCTTCGCACTCGGCGGGGACAGCATCACCTCGATCCAGCTGGTGAGCCAGGCCCGGCGCCAGGGCCTGGAGTTCACCCCCCGGGACGTCTTCGACCACCGCACCCCGGCGAACCTGGCCAGGGTGGCGCGCGAGCAGGCCCACCCGGTGGCCGAGAAGGACACCGAGGCCGGTCCGGGGCCACTGGCACCGACTCCGGTGATGGAGTGGCTGCGCGAACTGGGCGGCCCGGTCGACCGGTTCAACCAGTCGATGTTCGTCCGGCTGCCCGCCGGCATCGACGAGCCGACGCTGACGGCGGCACTGCGGTCGCTGGTGGACCGTCACGAGGCCCTGCGGCTGCGGCTGCGCCGCAAGGACGACGACGCCCGCTGGGACCTGGAGATCACCGAGCCGGACGCCGACCTCGCGGACCGGTTCGCCCGCCACGATGTCGCCGGGCTGACCGGGGACGCGCTGCGCGAGGCCGCTCGGCACCAGGCCGAGCTCGCCTGGGACCGACTGGCTCCCGAGCACGGCACCGTGTGGCAGGCCGTGTGGCTCGACGCCGGCCCGGCCGACCCCGGGCACCTGCTGCTGGCCGTGCACCACCTCGCGGTGGACGGCGTCTCCTGGCGCATCCTGCTCGGCGACCTCGCGGAGGTCACCGACGCGCTGCGGCGCGGCGCCGACGCCGCGGTGGCCCCGGTCGGCACCTCGCTGCGCCGCTGGTCGAGGCTGCTCGCCGAGGAGGCCGACAGCGACCGGCGGACGGCGGAACTCGGCCTGTGGACGGCGATGCTGGACGGCGCCGACGCGCCGCTCGGCCGCCGGGCGCCGGACCCGGCCCGGGACGTGGTGGCCTCCCGGCGCACCGTGGAGCTGACGCTGCCGGCGGATGCCACCAAGGCGCTGCTGACCGACGTGACCACCGTCTTCCACGCCACGGTCAACGACGTCCTGCTCACCGCGGTGGCCCTGGCCGTGCAGGACTGGTCCCGTCGGCGGGGCCGTCCCGCCGGGCCGGTGCTGGTGGACGTCGAGGGCCACGGCCGGGAGGAGGACGCGGTCGGCGGCGTGGACCTGTCCCGCACGGTGGGCTGGTTCACCACCGTCCACCCGGTCCGGCTGGACCCGGGCGCGGTCGAGTGGCCGGACCTCTGGGCGGCCGGTCCCGAGGTCGGACGGGTGCTGAAGCGGGTCAAGGAGCAACTGGCCGCCGTCCCTGACCACGGTCTGGGCTACGGACTGCTGCGCCACCTCAACCCGCGCACCAGGCAGGTGCTCGCCGGGCTGGCGGTGCCGCAGATCGGCTTCAACCACCTCGGCCGGTTCGGCACGCCCGCCGAGTCCGGCGCGTGGGCGCCGGCGCACGAGGTCGGCGGGTTCACCGGCGGCGCCGACCCGGGCCTGCCGCTGGCGCACGCGGTGGAGGTCAACACGCTCGTCCGGGAGGACGACGGCACGGAGCCGGTGCTCGTGGCCGAGTGGTCCTGGGCGGCGGAGCTGTTCACGGCGGCGGAGGTCGAGGACCTGGGAGCCACCTGGTTCCGCGTCCTGCGGGCCCTGGTCGACCATGCCCGACGACCCGACTCGGGGGGCCAGAGCCCCTCCGACCTGCCACTGGTCCTGCTCTCCCAGGACGAGATCGACCAGTTTCAGGAAGAACTGGCCCTGGAGGGGGACCTGTGACAACGGCGACGAAGCGCACGCCCAGGATCGAGACCGTCCTACCGCTCACGCCGGTCCAGGAAGGGCTGGTGTTCCACGCGGCGTACGACGAGGACGGATCGGCCCTGTACAACGTCCAGGTGGTGCTGGACCTGGAAGGACCGCTCGACGCCGCCGTGCTGCGGCGGTCGGTGGAGGCCGTGGTACGGCGCCACCCGACTCTGCGGGCGAGCTTCCGGCGCCGGGCCATCGGCGACACCCTGCAGGTGGTCCAGTCGGAGGTGCCGCTGCCGTGGGAGGAGGCGGACCTCACCGCGGTCGCGGACGGCGACCGCGAGGCCGAGGTCGGGCGGATCACCCGGGAGGCCCGCACCCGCCGGTTCGACCTGGCCGCGGCGCCGCTCGTGCGGTTCACGCTGATCCGGCGCCGGTCCGACCGGTTCCGGCTGGTGCTGACGAACCACCACGCCGTGCTGGACGGCTGGTCCACCGGGCTGCTGCTGCGCGAGCTCTTCGAGGTCTACGGCGCCGGCGGCGACGCGTCGGCGCTGCCGGCCGCCGTGCCGCTGCAGGAGTTCTTCGCCTGGCGGGCCCGCCAGGACGCTCCGCAGGCCCGGACGGCGTGGCGCACGGCGCTGACCGGCCTGGAGGAGGCCACCCGGGTGGCGCCGAACGCGGACAGCCGTACGGCGGTGCCGACCGAGCAGGTGCTGGTCACCGTGCCCCGGGACCTGACCGCGGCCGTCGCCGAACGCGCCAGGCTGCTGGGCCTGACCGTCAACACCGTGGTCCAGGGCACCTGGGGCCTGCTGCTGTCCCGGCTGACGGGCCGTGACGACGTCGTCTTCGGTACCACGGTCGCCGGCCGGGCACCCGAGCTGCGCGACGTCGAGGCCATGGTCGGGATGCTGGTCAACACCGTGCCGGTGCGGGTCCGGATCGACCCGCGGGAGACCCTCGCCGGGCTGTTCGGGCGGCTCCAGGAGGAGCAGTCCCGGCTCGGCGCTCACCAGTACCTCGGACTGACCGAGATCCAGGGCCTGTCGGAGATCGACGGCGACCTCTTCGACTCGCTCGTGGTGTTCGAGAACTACCCGCTGGACCGGACCGTCGACTCCGTCGCCGGCGTGCGCGTGACGGGCACGGAGGCGCACAACAGCATCCACTACCCGCTGAGCCTGATCGCCCACCCGGGCGAGACCCTCGTGCTCTGCTTCGGCTACCGGCCGGACCTCCTCACCGGCGCCGCGGCCCGGCGCGTCGCCGACCGCTTCGTCCACGTGCTCGGCGGCTTCGCCACCGGTGCGCCGGACGCCGCCGTCGGCGACATCGACGTGCTGACGGCGGAGGAACGGTACCGGCTGATCGTCGGGCTGAACGATACGGCCCGCCCGGCGCCGGACCGCTCGGTGGCCGAGCTGTTCGCCGCACAGGCCGCCGCCACGCCGGACAGCGTCGCCGTCCGGTACGGTCAACAGACCACCTCTTACCGCGAGTTGGACGACCGGGCGAACCGGTTGGCAGCCGACCTCGGCAGCTGGGGCATCAGGCCCGAGGCCATCGTCGCCCTGGCGGTGCCGCGGTCGACCGAGATGGTGGTGGCCATGCTCGCCGTCCTGAAGACCGGCGCGGCCTACCTGCCGATCGACCCCGGCTATCCGGCCGAACGCATCGCGTACATGCTCGCCGACGCACGTCCCGCCCTGCTCATCACCACGACCGGCCTCGTCGAACGCCTCGACGGCAGCAGCCCGGAAACGCCCCGGCTCCTCGTCGACGACGCGCACGCTTCGGAAGGGAACCTGCAATGAGAGTACTGTCCATGGCCGCCCCGGGCTCCGGCCTCTTCCTGCCCACTGTCCCACTGGCCTGGGCGCTGCGGACCGCCGGGCACGAGGTCCTGGTCGCCAACAACGGCCAGGCCGCCGAAACGCTGGTCGCGGCCGGACTCCCGGCGGTCGACGTGTGCCCCGGCCGCGACGTGTTCGGCGAGTTCATGGCGGCCAGCCACGCGATCAACATGACGCCGCCGGGCGAACCGCGGCCCCGACGCGGCGGGCTGGGGTTGTTCGGCGAGGAGATGGCCGAGGGCCTGCTGAAGGTCGCCGAGGAGTTCCGGCCGGACCTCGTGCTGTCCACCCTGGAGCAGGGCGCCGGACCCCTGGTGGCCACCGCGCTCGGTGTCCCCTACGTGGAGCAGAGCGTTCGGCTGGCCTGGGCGGGCAGCGACGAACAAGCGGTGACGTACCGCCATTCCATAGCCCAGTACCTGGAACCCACACGGGCCAGGCTGGGCTTGGCCGAGTCGGCCGCTGCGGCCGCGACGATCGACGTCCGGCCGCCGAGCATGGGGGGCCACGACGACGCGGCTGAGTGGTCGATGCGCTACGTGCCCTACAACGAGAGCCGACTGCTGCCCGAGTGGGCGCTGGCGGCGCCGTCCCGGCCACGTGTGTGCCTGACCCTGGGCAGTGTCCTGCCACTGTCCGGCGAGCTCGGCGAGCTCGCCGCGTTCCTGCAGAAGTGCGCCGGGCTGGACGTCGAGCTCATCCTCGCCATGGGGGCGGACCAGGCGGCGGCCCTGGGCCCGGTGCCCGACAACGTGCGCGTGGCCGGCTGGGTGCCGCTCAGCGCCCTGCTGCCGACCTGCGCCGCCATCGTCCACCACGGTGGGGCGGGCACCGCGCTGACCGCACTGGTCCACGGCGTCCCGCAGCTGGTCGTGCCCCGGCTCGCCGACCAGCCCGCGAACGCGGCCGTGATCGCGGCCCGGGGCGTCGGACTGGCCTGCTCCGCGCACGAGGCGACCGCGGCCGCCGTGCAGGACGGCCTGCTGCGGCTGCTCGACGTGCCGGACTACCGGCGGACCGCACGCGAGGTGCAGGCGGAGATCGCCTCCCGGCCCAGCCCGGCGGCGCTGGTCTCGCGGCTGGAGGAGCTGGTCGGCGAGCGCTGACCGGGAGCAGCCGCGGCTCCTGGCCGAAGAACTCCGCGCCGCCTTCAGGACGCTGAGGTGACACGGCGCGGTGGTGCCGGGCCCCGCACCACCGCGCGTGCCATCGGCTGACCGCCGCGCGCCGGTCGTGACGGAACCCGTGCGACTCGGCCGGCCCCGCCCTTCGTAGGATGGGTGCAGCTCCTCCGGGAGGAACTCTCCCCGGAGGTGCCATGCCGCAGTCCGCGAACCACCAGCTCATCGGGCGTACCCGGGAGGTGGAGGTGCTGGACCGTCTGCTGCGCGAGGTGGGCGACGGGCGCAGCCGGGTGCTGGTGCTGCGGGGTGAGGCGGGTGTCGGCAAGTCGGCGCTGCTCGACCATCTGGCCGGGCAGGCGGGGCAGTGGCAGGTGGTACGCGCGGCCGGTGTCGAGGCCGAGGCCGAGTTCGCCTATGCGGCCCTGCAACGGCTGTGCGCCCCGCTGTTGTCGCACCTCGGCCGGCTGCCGGAGGTGCAGCAGGACGCGCTGCGGGTCGCGTTCGGCCTGAGCACGGGAAACCCGCCCGAGATGCTGCTGGTGGGGCTCGCGGTCCTCGGTCTCCTCGCCGAGGCGGCGGCCCGGTCCGCGCTGGTGTGCCTGGTCGACGACGCGCAGTGGCTGGACCTGATGTCCCGGCGAATCCTGGCGTTCGTCGGGCGCCGGCTGGACGCGGAATCGGTGGCGCTGGTGTTCGCCGAGCGGATCACCGACGGGAAGGCGGAGGACGAGGGCCTTTCCGGTCTGCCGGACCTTCCGCTGGGCGGGTTGGCCGATGCCGACGCCCGGGCGCTGCTGGACGGCGTGCTGCCGGGGCCGGTCGACGCCCGGGTACGGGACCGGATCGTGGCCGAGACCGGCGGGAATCCGCTCGCCCTGCTGGAGCTGCCCCGGGGCCTGTCGCCGGCGGAGTTGGCGTTCGGCTTCGGCGGGCCCGGCGCCGGCCCGCTGGCGACCCGGCTCGAGGACGGCTTCCGCCGGCGCGTCGACGCCCTGCCGGCCGACACCCGAGCCCTGCTGCTGGTCGCGGCGGTCGAACCGGTCGGCGACGGGCCGCTGTTGTGGCACGCCCTGCGTCTGCTGGGCATCGGGCCGGAGGCCGTGGCGCCGGCCGAGGCCGCGGACCTGATCACCCTGGGAGCCGCTGTGCGGTTCCGGCACCCGCTGGTGCGTTCGGCGGTGTGGCGCGGCGCGGATGCCGCGGCGCTGCATGCGGCGCACGCGGCCCTGGCCGAGGCCACCGACGCCGAGCGCGACCCCGACCGGCGGGCCTGGCACCTGGCCCACGCCGCGGTCGGGCCGGACGAACAGGTGGCGGCCGCACTGGAGAGCTCCGCCGACCGGGCCCTGGCACGCGGCGGCAGGGCGGCCGCCGCCTCTTTCCTGGAGCGTGCCGCCGCGCTCACCCCTTGTCCGGAGGCGCGGGCGCGGCGCGCTCTGGCGGCCGCGGCGGCCCATGTCGCGGCGGGCGTGCCGGCCCGGGTGCCCGACCTGCTCGCCGCCGCGGAGCTGGGGCCGCTGGACCGGCTGCAGCAGGCCCATGCCGGCCGGCTGCGGGCCAAGGCGTCGTCCATGACCGACTCGGGGAGGGGCGCGGTGCAGCCGCTGCTCGACGCGGCGAGTCGGCTCAGGGACCTCGACCCGGCCCTCGCGCGGGAGACCTGCCTCGCGGCGTACGACGCGGCCATCTGGGTCGGCCGGTACGACGAAGGCGCACTGCGCCGGGTCGCCGAGGCCGCTCGGGACCTGCCGCCCGGCGACGAGCCGGCGGGAGTCTTCCTCAGGGCCCTGGTCGCCCGGAGCGTGGACGGGCCGGCTGCCGTCTTCCCGCAGCTGGCACGGGCGCTGCGCTCCCTCACCGACGAGGAGGATCCGTCCGTCCTGTGGGCGGCCGCGAACGCCGCCGCGGAGCTGGGCGATCTCCAGGGCTGGCTGGACATCGGCGGCCGGGCGGTCCGCTTCGCACGCCGGACGGGAACCCTGTCGCTCCTCTCGACGGCGCTGCCCTATCAGGCGTCCGCGCTGGGCTTCGCGGGGCGTTTCTCCCCAGCGGGCGACCTGCTGGCCGAGGCCGCGGCCCTGGACAAGGTCACCGGCTCGGTGGCGCGCACGGCCACGGCGGCCTTGATCAGCGCGTACCAGGGACGGGAACGACCGGCCCTGGAAGCGATCGAGGCGATGGAGCACGAGGGCGAGCAGCGCGGCCTGGGCCGACTCGTCGGCGTAGCCGCGTGCGCGAGGGCTGTGCTCCACAACGGCCTGGGCAACTATCCGCTCGCCATGGAAGCGGCGCTCCGGGGCGGGGAGTACCAGGACCTCGTGGTGCACGTCTGGACGTGCGGCGAGCTGGTCGAGGCCGCGACCAGGGCCGGCGAGCCGGCCGTGGCGGCCGGGGCGCGCGAGCGGCTCGCCGACTGGAGCCGGGCCGGCACGCCCTGGGCCCTGGGCGCGCACGCGGTCGCCGAAGCCCTGACCGGAGCACCCGAGCAGGCCGAGGACCGCTACCGCGAGGCCGTCGACCACTTCGGCCGCGGTGGGCTCGGCGTGTTCGAGACCCGGGCCCGACTGCTGTACGGGGAGTGGCTGCGCCGCCGGAACCGGCGCGCGCAGGCCCGTACCGAGCTGCGGGCGGCGTACGAGGCGGCCGGGCGCACGGGTATGGAGGGCTTCGCCGAGCGGGCCCGGCGTGAGCTGCTCGCCACCGGTGAGACGGTTCGCAAGAGGACCGTCGGCGCGCCGGTCCTGACCCCGCAGGAGGCGCGGATCGCCCGCCTCGCGGCCGCCGGGCACCCGAACGCGGAGATCGGCGAGCACCTGTTCCTCAGCCCCCGTACGGTCGAGTGGCACCTGCGCAAGGTCTTCGCCAAGCTGGGGATCTCCTCCCGTCGAGAGATCGACGGCGCCCTGTCCGTGCGGTGACGGCCGTGCGGTGACGGCGATGCGGTGACGGCCATGCGGTGACAGCCGTGCGGGATCAGCAGGGGTCACAGATGGTCGGCGTCCACCACGGCCTGGGCGAACGCCGTCGGCGCCTCCTGCGGCGCGTTGTGGCCGATGCCGGTGAGGACGCGGTGCTCGTAGGGGCCGGTGAAGAACTTCCGGTACCCACTGCCGTCGGTGGTGGGCAGGAACGGGTCGAGGGCGGGGTCCACGGCGATGGCCGGCACCGTGACGGGCGGTCGGGCCGCGAGTAGCCGCTCGTAGTGCTCGTAGCGGCGCTCGCCGTCGGCCAGGCCCAGACGCCAGCGGTAGTTGTGGATCACGATGGCGGCGTAGTCGGGGTTCTCGAACGCCGCCGCGGTGCGTTCGAAGGTGGCGTCGTCGAACCTCCAGGTGGGGGAGGTCTCCTCCCACACCAGTCGGCACAGGTCGTGCCGGTTCTGCCTGGTCTCCATGGCGACGCGGCCGCGGTCGGTGGCGAAGTAGTACTGGTACCACCAGGTGCGCTCGGCCTTCGGCGGCAGCGGGTTCTTCTGCGAGGGGAGGTTGACGATCAGGTAACCGCTCACCGCCACCAGGGCCTTGACCCGCTCCGGCCACAGCGCCGCGACGGTGCCGGCGGCCCGCGAGCCCCAGTCGAAGCCGGCCAGCACCGCCTCGGGGATCTTCAGGGCGTCCATCAGGGCGATGACGTCGAGGGCGATCGCGGACTGCTGCCCGGTACGGACGGTCGTCGGGGACAGGAAGGTGGTGGTGCCGTGGCCCCGCAGGTACGGCACGATCACCCGGTAGCCGGCGTCCGCCAGCAGCGGCGCCACGTCGACATAGCTGTGGATGTCGTAGGGCCAGCCGTGCAAGCAGATGACCACGGGCCCGTGCTTCGGCCCGGCCTCGGCGTAGCCGATGTCGAGCACGCCGGCCTGGACCCGCTTCAGGTCGGTGAACGTGGTGTGGGTGCCCGCGGTGACGGCCGGGACGACCGGGGCCGGGCGGCCGGGCCGGTCGGAACCGGCCGCGAGGGCGGCAGGCGCGTTCGAGACCGCGCCGACCGACACGGCCGTGGCGCCCACGCCGAGACCGACCGCTTTGGTGAAGGCACGCCTGTCGATCATGTCTGATCCTTCCTGGAGACCCGCTGGTGCCTCCACTGTTCTCCGGCCGCCGGCCGGACGCATCGGTCACATGACGTCGAGACGCGGGAAGACGCCCGCGGACCCGCGAAGGGTCTGTCGGGCCGCCGGATTCAGTCATTCGACTGTGTCCGCCGGCCTGCCGCTCGGTGATCCTCGATGGAGCGCCGTGATGCCGGCGGATCGTCGTGCGTGCAATTCGGAAGGTCTGGCCGTGAAACAAACCCCCGTCGTCCTCATCCACGGTGCGTGGTTCCACATGTCCTCCTGGGAGGGCTGGGCCGAGCGGTTCACCGCGTACGGTTACGCGGTGTGCGTCCCGGGCTGGCCCGGCGAAGCCCACACCGTCGACCAGGCCCGCCGCGATCCCGGCCCGCCGCGCGACCTCGGGCTCGCCGCGCTCGTGGCCCACTACGAGCAGGTCGTGCGCGGCTTCGACGACCCGCCGGTCCTCATCGGGCACTCGGCCGGCGGCCTCATCGCCCAGCACCTCCTCGGGGCCGACCTCGGCCGCGCCGCCGTCGCCCTCGCGCCGCTGCCGGCCGGCGGTGTGCCGCCGGCCGACGGCCGGTCCCGGCCGTGGCCGCTGATGTCGGCCGGCCCGACCCGGCACCCGGGCTTCGGGCAGCTGCCGCGCGCCCGGTTCCGACACCTCGTCGTCAACACGGTCGGAGAGGGGGAGGCCGAGCAGCTCTTCGACCGGTACGCCGTCCCGGCCCCGCTCCGGCTGCTCGCGGACCTCGGACTCGACGGCACCGCCACCGGGCCGGCCGGCACCGTCGTGGACACGGCCAATACGGCGCGCGGACCGCTGCTGCTGGTCTCCGGCCAGGAGGACCGGATGGTCCCGGACGCCGTGACCCGCTCGGTCTACAAGCTCTACGGCGACTCCTCCGCCGTGACGGACCTGAAGCAGTTCGCCGATCGGGGGCACTCCCTGGTGTTCGACAGCGGCTGGCGTTCGGTCGCCGACCACGTCCTTGGCTGGCTGGCCGCCAACGGCGTCGAGGCCGTGGCCCCACAGGGGTGAGCGCGGGCATCAGACCTGCGCCGCGTCGGTCCGGCTCAACGCGTCGCGCAGTGCCGCCCGGGCCGTGATGCCCAGCTTGGGGAAGACGCGGTACAGGTGCGAGCTGACGGTACGCGGCGACAGGTGCATCCGCGCGCCGATCTCCTTGTTCGTCAGGCCGCCGGCGGCCAGGTCGGCGATGCGGCGTTCCTGCCAGGTCAGCGGGGCCACGGTCAGCGTCGGGACGCGGGGCGGGGCCCCGGTGGCGCGCAGTTCGGCCCGGGCCCGCTCGGTCCAGCCGGCCGCGCCCAGCCGCTCGAACACCTCGGCCGCCGGGACCAGGTACTGCTGCGCCGGGGCCGGGCCCTGGACGTGGCGCACCCGGATGCCGTGCGCCAGCCGGATCCGGGCCAGCTCGAACGGGAAGCGGGTGGCCTCCGGCTGGGATTCGGCCCGCGTGAACATCTCGGCGGCCTCCCGCTCGTCCTCGGCGGTCATCGCCAGCGCGCCGTAGGTGATCAGCCCCAGGCGGGGCGACACCTCCGGCAGACCGGCGTCGCGGGCGGCGAGGGCGTGCGCCCGGGCCTGGTCGACGCGTCCGGTGTGCCGGGCGGCCTCGACGAGATCGAGCAGGGTGCGCGAGGCCTGGTAGGCGTAGGGCCGGAACTCACCCGGCTGGGTGATGCCGATGGCGTAGAGGTACGCGGTCTCGTAGTCGCCGGAGCTCAGCGCGGCGGCCGCGCCGGCGGAGTCGGCGACCTGGGTCAGGAATCCCAGTCCGCGCGGGCGGGCCCAGGCGTCCACCTCGGCCTGCAGGTCCCGGGCCCGCCCGACCTGTCCGCGCAGCGCCGCGAGCTGGGCCAGGTACGCGCGGCTCTGGGCGGCGAACAGCTGGTGGCCGTGCTCGGTCGCCAGGTCCAGGCCGCGTTGTCCGGTGTCCTCGGCCTCGGCCCATTCTCCGACCGTCAACTGGTCGAGCATGATCTGGTGCAGCATGACCATGCCGGTTGCCACGGCCCCGGTCTCCAGCTCGCGGTCGACGACACGCTGCAGGTGGGGGCGGTAGTGGCTCAGGAGGTCGAGGTGGTACGCGGCCGCGCCGAACTGCGTGACGTCCCAGGGTTCCAGGTCCGGCAGGGTCGCGGCGGCCTGTCGCACCGGCCCGGCGAAGCCGGCTCCGTGCCTGGTCACGTCGCTCCAGGTGCCGCTGTAGAGACGCGAGCGTCGGGTGAGGAGGCTGCCCAGGGAGGCGAGGAGTTCGTGCGTGCTCTCCCAGGCCGCGCGGTCCCCGCTGTACTGGCTGATCGTCAGGAGCAGGACCACCAGCCGGGTGAGGACCTCGTCAGGTTCGGCTTCGCCGACGGTCGACGCGACGGCCGACCCGCCGTCCCGGAGCTTCTCGATCGCGGCCGAGACCTGGCGGTGCGTGGAGCGGACGTCCCCGTCCTGGTGGAGCGCCCGGTAGGCGGCCGCCAGCACCGAGGCCGGCGACCCCGTCGAGCCGGGCGTGAGGTCCGCCTGGACCAGCCGGTGCGCCTGGCCGAGGCGGGCGGCGTGAGCGGCGACGAAGGCCGCGTCGGCCAGGCGCCGGGACCGGCCGGTGTGGGTCTCGCTGAGCTCGGCGGCCCGGGTCAGCCAGGCCACGGCCGCCAGCGCGCCGCCGCGCCGGGTCGCCGACTCGGCCGCCGCCTCCAGGATGTCGGCGACGTCCTCGTCCGGATCGACCGTTGCCGCCGCCAGGTGCGTCGCCCGGCGTTCGAGGTTCTCCCGGTGAACCTGTGCCAGCGCCAGGTGGGCGGCGCGGCGCTGGTTGGGAGTGGCCATCCGCACGACGGCGGACCGTACGAGCGGGTGCCGGAAGACGAGATCGCCGGTGACCACCTCGATGTCCAGCAGCCCCGCGGCCACCGCCGTGTCGGCGTCACGCATGCTGTAACGGGTGCCGGGGACGGTGTCGGTGCCGCTCGGGGCCCCGGCGCCGTCGAGCGCGCCCATCAGCAGCTCGGTCCGCACCCGCTCGTCGAGGGCGGCGATGCGGGTGCCGAACAGCCGTTGCAGCCGTCGGGGCAACGGCACGCCGTGCTGACCGATCAGGTCTTCGACCGGGAGATCGCTCGACCGGCCGGCGAAGTGGGCGGGCAGCTCCAGCAGGGCCAGCGGGTTGCCCCGGGCCCGCTCCAGGACGATTCGACGGACCTGTCGGCTCAGCTCCGGGTACCGGTGGTCCAGCAGGCGGGCCGCGTCCTCGTCGGTGAGGGCGGTGACCGGCAGTTCGGGCAGTGCGGCGGTGTCGAAGCGGGACGTGATGTCGCTGCAGACCGCGACCAGCATCTTCGCCGGGCCGCCGGCCAGGCGTCGGCCCACGAAGCCGCAGACGTCGGCGCTGGAGTCGTCCAGCCACTGCGCGTCGTCGAGGACCAGCAGCAGCGGCCGCTGCGCGGCGGAGAGCGACAGCAGGCTGAGCACGGCGATGCCGAGTGCCATGACCGACGGCGGATCGCCCCGCACTCCGCTGAACACGGCGTCGAACACCGCCCGGGTCCCGTCGTCCAGCCGCGCGACGTCGGTGAGCAGCGGATGGAGGACCTGGTGCAGCCCGGCATAGGGCAGCTCGGACTCCGCCTCGACACCGGCGGCCCGGATGACGACCTGGCTCTCCCGCTCCGCCAGCGCGGCGGCGTGGCTCAACAACGAACTCTTGCCGACCCCCGTCTCCCCCCGCAGGACCAGCGCCTGGCCCGTCGCGGCCGTCACGAACGCCGCGAGCTCCGCCTGCTCGTCCTCGCGGCCCACCATCGCCGTGGTGACGCCCCATCGCTGGAACCCGGTCATGTCCCCTTGCCCCTTCCTGATTTCGTTCCCACCGCGCGGCAGCTCCCGCAGCGCCGGCGGGTTGACGCGTGCTTCGACGACGATCGCGTCCCGCACGCGGGGGTGCACCGGACCGGGCGGCATCGAGTCGAGCAACGTCCGGGCGTCGTCGTCGCGGAGCCCGTCCACCCGTGGTTCCGGCAGGCCGGCAAGGCGCCCGGCGCTGGTCGGCGTGCGGGCCCCAGGGCGGTCGTGCCGACGCCGGAAGCCCCTGCCAACAGGCCCCACCCCCGTCAGCTCCTTCGCGGCCGTGGAAGCCGTGCGGCGTCCACCGACCACGATCCCGGGACCACGGGCCCGTCGAGCCAGTGTCGAACCCTGGCCAGTACCCTGGCCGGGGGCGGCCGGTGTCCGGCACGGGCGCGGTGGGGCCGGCATCCTCCTGGCCCCCGGGGGCCTGCTGACGGGACGCCACGCCGACGCCCTCCACCGCCCGTAGACGCCCGCCGCGCGACGGGTTCCCCTCGCGTCGACGGGCTCGGAGGAGTCCGGGGCGGACGAACACCGACCGAGCGCCCCACCCGCACAACGGAAGCAGAGACATGAGCGATCAGCACACCATCGGCTGGGACGAAGCGACCTGGCTCAACCCTCCGCTGTACGCCGTCCACGACGGCTCCGGGCTGCTCGTCACCACCCGGGACCGCAGCGACTTCTGGCGCACCACCAGCTACGGCTTCGTCCGGGACGACGGGCACGCGCTGCTGACCCCCTTGCCGGACGCCAGCGCCGTCGAAGTGACCTTCGTCGCCGACTTCGACGCCCTCTACGACCAGGCCGGACTCATGGTCCGGGTGGACGAGCGGACGTGGATCAAGGCCGGCGTGGAGATGACGGACGGCGTCCCGCACCTGGGCGCCGTCGTCACCCGCGGCCAGTCCGACTGGTCCCTGGCCCCCGTGCCCGACTGGAACGGGCGCCACATCACCGTCCGGGCCAGCCGCGTCGGCGATGCCCTGACCATCCGGGCCCGCCGCGACGACGACCCGTGGCGCATGGTCCGGCTCGCCCCGCTGGCACCGGAGGCGGTGGCATCAGCCGGCCCCTTCTGCTGCTCCCCGCAGCGCGAGGGCCTGCAGGTACGGTTCACCGGCTTCCGTCAGGGGCCCGCCGACGCGTCGCTCCACGACCCGGCCGCGGCGTAGACCGAGCGTGCCCCGGCCCCCGCACCTTCCCTGAATCAGGAAGCATATTTGCGAAAACGGCAAGTCTGTTTGCCGCCTCTGCGATCGCGGGCGCACCCTCGGAGCTGAGGTTCGAGCGCCGCCCCGGTCCCGGTCCGGTCCCGCCGGGAGCGGCGCTCGTGCGCGAACGCACCGGAAGAGGAGAGCCCCGCCATGGCCGCAAAGTCCACCCGCTTCGTGGAGAGTGTCACCGAACAGACCTTCCCTGCCCGCGTGTTGAAGGCGGAGCGCCCCGTCCTGCTCCAGTTCTGGGCCGCGTGGTGCGGGCCGTGCATCAGGGTCACTCCCATCGTCGAGGCGTTGGCCGCCGAGCACGCGGGCGTCCTGGACGTCGTCAAGATCAACGTCGATGAGGAGCCCGGACTGGCGGAGCGGCACGGGGTCACGTCGATCCCCGCCTTCGTGGTCTACGCCGACGGCGCCGTCGCCATGGCGTGGACGGGGGCCGCGCCGAAGCCGGTCCTGGAGCGCCAGCTCGCCCCCTTCCTCCGCTGAGCGCGGACCCGGACCGACCCACGAAGGAAGGCATGGACTCATGAACCCGCAGCACGACCAGGACCTCGGGTGGGACGCCTCCGGCGCGCTCCGGGAGCGCGAAGCAGGCGTGCACGCCCCCGCTCTCCTGCGGGCCGTGGAGTGGTTGCGGGGTCTGCTGCGGATCGGCGGCGGCGGACACGCCCCCGTCCACCGGGTGCTGGACGTCGGCAGCGGGCCTGGCGTGGTGACCTGCCTGTTGGCGCGCACCTTCCCGGACGCCGAGGTCGTAGCCGTCGACCGGTCGCCCGGCCTCCTGGAGCAGGTCCGTTCGCGCGCGGCGGCTCAGGGGGTGGCGGACCGCGTCGTCACTCAACTGACGGACGTCAGCGGCGAGTTCGACGCGCTGGGTGCCGCCGACCTGATCTGGAGCCGTCACGGCGTCCAGCAGGTGGGGGACCAGCAGGCGGCACTGCGCTCCCTGGTCGCCTGCCTGCGGCCGGGCGGGCTCCTCGCCGTCGCCGAGAGCGGGCTTCCCCCGCGCTTCCTGCCCCGCGACATCGGCACGGGGCGTCCGGGCTTGCAGGCCCGCCTGGACGCGGCCGCCGAGGATGCCTTCGGCGCGATGCGCGACCAACTGCCGGGCGCGGCCGCGACGGTGGAGGACTGGCCGGCCATGCTCGCCCGTGCCGGGCTCGTCCCCAGCGGGACGCGCAGCTTCTTCACCGATCTCACGTCCCCCCTCGGGATGTCGGCGCGGGAGTACCTGCACCTGCGTCTGACCCGGCTGCGCGACCGGATCGGTGACCGGCTGGATCCGGAGGACCGCGCAACGCTGGAGCAGCTCCTGGACAGCGACACGTCCGCGGGCATCCTCGGACGTCCTGACGCCTTCTACCTCACGGCCGACACCGTCCACACCGCCCGGCTGTGCCACGGCGGCGTTCGGCACTGAAACGCTCCTCACCGTGACGAGGCCGCAGCCCGGAAGCTGCGGCCTCGTCGCTCGTCGTGGCCGGTCCGGGTCCGGGTTCGGGCCCGGTGCCGGCGTCGGCGACGCCGACGGGATCGTCAGCCGTTCTGGCAGCGATCGGGAGCCGGGGCCGCGGGCCGCTCCATCTCGCGCAGTCGTGCGAACGGCGCGGCCGTGGCGAGGGCGAGAGCGATCGCTCCCATGAGCAGGAGCGCGAACCAGCCGCCGGACCTGTCGATGACGACTCCGGCCGCGGCGGACGCCAGCGAGGCGCCGAGGTTCACGGAGGTGTTGATCCAGGTCGACGCCTCCGTCCGGCCGGACTCCGGGACGACGGTGTCGGCGATGAGGTACCCGGTGATGAGGGAGGGGGCGAGGAAGAGGCCGACGAGGGCGAGGCCCACGGCGAAGAGACCGAGCGGGTGCAGCTGGGACACGAGCACCGCGGCGAGCCCCATGCCGGTGCACAGGGTGAACAGCCTCGCGCCGATGCCCGACGTGAGCTTCAGCTGCCCGTAGAGGAACCCGCCGAGGGCGCTTCCGCCGGCGAAGGCCGCCAGGAGCCAGCCCGAGGCCGCGACGGCGTCACGCTGCGCGGCGACGGCCGGCGCCGCGATCTCCGCGACGCCGAGCACGCCGCCGACGCCCACGAGGACGGTCAACACCCGTGCGAATCCCGGCTGCTGGAGCGGGCGGTCACCCCGCGCGACACCCCCTCCGGTTCCGCGCAGCGCCCCCGACGACGCGCTGGACGTCATCGCCGCGGTGCCGAGGAAGACCGTGGCGGCGGTCACCCAGAGTCCGGTGGCGGGAGACGTGGCCACGATGACCGCGGTGATGACGACGGGACCGCCGACGAAGAGGAGCTCCTCGCAGACCGCGTCGATGCTGAACGCCTTCGTCCGCTGGTCGCCGGCCGTCGTGAGCGACGCCCAGATCATCCGCATCGCGGCCCCCAGGGGCGGCGCCGTCAGGCCGACCACCGCGCTGAGGACGAGGAACCAGGCATCCGCGACGCCCTCGGCTCCCGCGATGAGCGCGAGGGCGACGAACCCCGAGGCCTGGCCTGCCGCCATGGCGGTGAGTGCGATCCGCTGCCCGAGCCGGTCGACGGCCCGGGCGCGCCAGGGGGCGGCGGCGACGTTGGCGATCCCGAACGTCGCTGTGGCGAAGCCGGCCTGGGAGTACGAACCCGTACTGGCCTGGACGGCGAGGAGGAGGGCCAGGCCGCCCATCGCCAGGGCGGACCGGGCGACCAGGGCGGGGAGGAAGGCGCGAAGCGCGCCGGGAAGGAGAAGCACTGCGAGCATGAGGAGGCTCCGATGATGCGCGGCCGGGGTCGTGTGCGCGGCCGCCGACGTCTGACGGTGATCGAAGTCCGGAGGGCATGGGGAACCGCACCCTCGACGGATCAGAACCTGGGCGGGAGGGACCCAGGACCGTCAGATGAACATCACGATGAACACCCGCGGAGCCTAACAGGCGGGCAGCGGAGACCGGCCGGAATTATCGCCCCGCCGGTGCCGCCCGGGTCCTCGACGTCGGCCTCGCGGCCTGAGACACCACAGGGCCCGGGGCATTGGTCCGTGCCGGTGAGCGGTCCCGTCGCGTGCCCGGGGATGGGCGGTCCGGCGGACCGGGCGTGGTTCAGTGGCGCGGACGGCGGTGACCAGGGGCTTCGGAGGGTGGTGCGGATGTCGGGCGAGGGCGGGTTCCCTTCCCGCGGCGTGTGGCGGCGCCCGGCACTGCGCTGGGTGGACGTGCTGGTGACGGCGGCGCTGCTGGGGCTGCTCTACGGCCTGCTGCGGCTG
This sequence comes from Kitasatospora sp. NPDC056800, assembly GCF_042789775.1. Lineage (NCBI taxonomy): Bacteria > Bacillati > Actinomycetota > Actinomycetes > Kitasatosporales > Streptomycetaceae > Kitasatospora > Kitasatospora sp. NPDC056800. Next base: position 27,829 of record NZ_JBHUAL010000069.1, read on the forward strand.
GCCCCGTCGCTGGACGCGCCGTTCCTGCCGGAGCAGGCGCCGTCCACGGTGTCGACCGACCCGTCGGACCTGCCGTACTACGCGGTGCGGTCCCTGCTGCGGATGTTCGTGGGGCTCGTCGTCTCCGTGCTGTTCACCTTCGTCTACGCCACGGCCGCGGCGCGGATGCGGCGGGCGGAGAAGGTGCTGCTGCCGGTGCTGGACGTCCTCCAGTCGGTGCCCGTGCTGGGGTTCCTGTCGGTGACCGTGACCGCGTTCATCAACCTCTTTCCCGGTTCCACGCTGGGGCTGGAGTGCGCGTCGATCTTCGCGATCTTCACGTCGATGGCGTGGAACATGACGTTCGCCTTCTACGCCTCGCTGACCAGCCAGCCCGGGGAACTGGACGAGGCGTCCCGGGTGATGCGGCTGACCAAGTGGCAGCGGTTCTGGCAGCTGGACGTGCCGGGCGGGATGATCCCGCTGGTGTGGAACGGGATGATGAGCTTCGGCGGGGCGTGGTTCTTCCTCGCCGCGTCCGAGTCGATCAGGGTCCTGGGGCACCAGTACGCCCTGCCGGGCATCGGGTCCTACGCCGCCGCCGCGATCCAGGAGGGGGACCTGGGGAAGGTGGGCGTCGCGATCGCGGTGATGGTCGTGATGGTGGTCGGGGTGAACGTGCTGTTCTGGCGGCCGGTGGTGGCCTGGTCGGAGCGGTTCCGGGTGGAGGAGTCGGAGGCCGCCGAGCGGCCCCGCAGCGCCGTGCTGGACCTCCTGCGCCGCTCCAGCGTGCCGGAGCTGCTCGGACGGCCGCTGCGGCCGGTCGGCACGGCGCTCGACCGCGGCACCCGGGCCTTCGGCCTGGCCGAGCACCCGCTGGCCCCTCCGGCGGCGCGTGAGCGAACCGGGGACGTGTTCTTCGCGGGCGCGGTGACGGCCGTGGTGCTGCTCGGCACCTGGCGGGCCCTGGACTACGTCGACGCCACGGTCGGGCTGGGCGAGTTCGGCCACGCCCTGTGGCTGGGCGCGGTCACCTTCGGCCGGGTCGTGGTCCTGCTCGTCGCGGCGACCGTGGTGTGGGTGCCGATCGGTGTGTGGATCGGCATGAACCCCAAGGTCACCCGCTTCGCCCAGCCGGTGGTGCAGGTGCTGGCGAGCTTCCCCGCGAACTTCCTCTTCCCCTTCGCCACGGTGCTCTTCGTGGCGGTGGGCATCTCGCTGAACGTCGGCGCGGTGCTGCTGATGGCCCTGGGCGCGCAGTGGTACATCCTGTTCAACGTCATCGCCGGCGCCTACGCGATCCCCTCCGACCTGCGCGAGGCGATGACCGGCTTCGGGGTGAGCGGGACGCTGCGCTGGCGCGCTTTCATCCTGCCGGCGGTCTTCCCGTACTACGTCACCGGCGGGATCACCGCGGCGGGCGGCGCGTGGAACGCCTCGATCGTCGCCGAGGTCGTCGACTACGGATCCCACCACCTGACCGCGACCGGGCTCGGCGCCTACATCACCGCCGCCACCGCCACCGGTGACTTCCCGAGGATCCTGGTCGGGATCAGCGTCATGAGCATCTACGTCGTCGCCCTCAACCGCCTGCTGTGGCGCAGGCTCTACCGGATCGCCGACACCCGCTACGCACTCTGACCGAGGGACCGAGGGACGGCGAGACAGCGGGACGGCGAGACAGAGGGACCGAGAGGCCGAGGACCGAGGGAGCGCGATGACCACCAGCACCGTCCACACCCCGATCGTCGAGGCGGTCGGCGTGACCAAGACCTTCACCACCCCCGACGGGCGGGCCCTGCCGGTGCTGGAGGACATCGGCCTGCGCCTGGTCGAGGGCGAGATCGTCGCCCTGCTCGGCAAGTCCGGCTCCGGCAAGTCCACCCTGCTGCGCTGCCTGGCCGGCCTGATCGCCCCGTCGTCCGGCACCGTCTCCTACCGGGGCGATCCGCTCACCGCCGCCAACCCCGGGGTGGCGATGGTCTTCCAGTCGTTCGCGCTGCTGCCGTGGCTGACGGTCCAGCAGAACGTCGAACTCAGCCTGCGGGCCCGCGGGGTGGGGGAGGAGGAGCGGCGCCGGCGGGCGCTGGACGCGATCGACCTGATCGGGCTGGACGGCTTCGAGGGCGCCTACCCCAAGGAGCTGTCCGGAGGCATGCGGCAGCGGGTCGGGTTCGCCCGGGCCCTGGTGGTCGAGCCGGACGCGCTGTTCATGGACGAACCGTTCTCCGCGTTGGACGTGCTGACCGCCGAGAACCTGCGCTCCGAGCTGGTGGGCCTGTGGGAAGGGCACGAGGCGCCGGTCAAGGCGATCCTGATCGTCACCCACAACATCGAGGAGGCGGTGCTGCTCGCCGACCGGATCCTGGTGCTCTCCTCCAACCCCGGGCGGATCCGCGCCGAACTCACGGTGGACCTGACCCGGCCCCGCGACCGCCGCACCCCGCAGTTCGAGGCGCTGGTCGACACGGTCTACGGCATCCTCACCGGACGGGAGGAGGGCGCGGCCGCCGGCGCCGGACCGGCCGCCCGTCCGGTCGAGACCCCGATCACCGTCCCGCTGCCGCAGGCGAGCGTGGGCGGCCTCGCCGGCCTGCTGGAGATCCTGCTCGCGATGGGCGGGGAGGAGAGCCTCGCGGAGATCGCCGACGAGCTCAACTTCGAGGTGGACGACCTCCTGCCGATCGTGGACGCCGCCGTCCTGCTGGGCCTGGCCACCACCATGGCCGGCCGGATCGCGGTCACCGGCGTCGGCCGGGAGTTCGCGGCCGCCGACATCCTCGCCAGCAAGCAGCTCTTCGCCCGGCTGGCCGCCCGCCGTGCCCCGCTGGTGCGCGCCATCGTCCAGTCCCTGGCGACCACCGAGGACCACACCCTGCGTGAGGGCCTCTTCCTCGACCTGCTGCGGCGCGGCTTCGACCCGGTCGGCGCGCGCCGGCAGCTGGAGACCGCCATCGACTGGGGTCGGTACGCGGAGCTGTACGACTACGACGCCGACGACGCCGAGTTCGAGCTCGAACCCGGGGCGGAAGCCGCGCTGTGACGCGCCCGGCCCTGTCCGGTCAGGGGGCCGCGGCTTCGACGAACTCCAGGAGATTGCCCACGGGGTCGGTGGTGTAGAAGCGGCGCCGGGGCGGCAGGCTGTCGTCCCAGACCACCTGCGCGCCGAGTTCGGCGAGCCGGTGGGCGAAGTCGTCGATCTCGCAGACCGCGAGGCCGGGGTGGGCCTTGGTACTGGGACGGAAGCGCTCCTCGACGCCGAGGTAGAGCCGGACCCGGCCGCCGTCGGCGGCGAACCAGCAGCCACCGCGGCCGGTCAGCGGCCCGGGCTTGGGCAGCTCCGCCATCTGGAGGACGTCGCCGTAGAAGGCGCGCAGCAGTGCCTCGCTGCCGGGTGGTGCGGAGAGCTGGACGTGGTCGAGGGCCGTGATCACTGCGGTGTCCTCTCGGTCGGGGCGGTCGGGGTGGTTTCGACGGGCGGCTGGGAGTGGGCCGTACTCAGGCGAGTGCCGGCTCCGCGGCTGTCGTCGGGTGCCCGGCTGTCGACTGCTCGGCGGCGTCGCGGCCGTCGTCGAGGTGCCAGTGCAGGTCGCGTACGCCGGGCTCCAACGACAGGCGGGTGACGACCTGTTCGAGCGCCGGGGCGATCTGTCGGGCGATCGCGACGGTGGCCCGCAGGCTGGTGGCGTCGCCGTTGTCGGTGCGGCGGGCGCGCAGGCCGGTGGGGGCGAGTCCGGAGGCGGTGAGGGCCTGGAGCAGCAGGGCCCGGATGTGGGTCTCGGACTTGCGGTCGCATTCCAGGTGGACGGTGGCGCGGGTGGTGGAGTCGGGGTCGCTGCCGGCCTGTGGGGCCCGGTCGAGGAGTCGGCCGGCGGGGCGCAGGACCAGGTGGACGACGAGGACGGCGAGTGTGCCGAGGACGGCGAACCGCAGTTTGCCGGAGGCGGCGAGGACTCCGACGGCGGCCGAACACCAGAGTGTGGCGGCGGTGTTGAGGCCGCGTACGCCGGCGCCGTCGCGCAGGATGACGCCGCCGCCGAGGAAGCCGATGCCGGAGACGACGTAGGAGGCGACCCGGGTGGGGCTGGCGGCGTCGCCGACGGCCTCGCTGTAGAGCACGAACAGGGTGGCGCCGGCGGCGACCAGGGCGTTGGTGCGCAGGCCGGCCATCCGGGCCCGCCACTGGCGTTCGACGCCGATCAGCGCGCCGCAGGCGACGCCGGTGGCGAGCCGTACCAGGAAGTCGACGGTGGTCAGGGTGTGCACGACGGCACCTCCTTCACGGGAGGAGGGGTACGGACGGTGGCACGCGGCCGGCGCCCCCGGCGCGGTGGGTCAGCTGCCCGGGGCGGTCCGGACGATCGTGATGACGACCAGGACCGTCACGATCGGCGGGTAGGTGCGCGGGGCACCCGTGCCGATATCGCAACCGGTGGAGACCGCGCTGCGCGCTGCGAGGACGCGATGCCGGCAGGGCACGGCGAAGCCGTCGGGCGGGCGTGACGCAGCGGCGCGTGTGCGCGCGGGGAAGGTGGCTACCGCGTGCCGGAGGTGTACGAGGGCAGGCGCGGGAAGGGCCGACTGTGGCCCGGACTACTGCAATCCATGTCTCTCGCCTCCTCCCGGTCGACGCACCCCGTGGTGCGTGTGATCGACACGGCAAGGAGTTCGCCGGCGCGCGGAAACAGCGGCCGACTCACCCCAACTCGTCAGAGCTTTGGCACTCCACGGCGTGTCCGGCCGCATAGGCCGGAAGCCACTTCGGATCAACCCTTAGGTCGGGAGGATCTGTCCTAACCCTGGGCGTCTCTCGACGTCGTCGGATCAGTGGCCTGTGTCCGTGAAGAAGCCTCACCGAACGAGGTGCCTTCTTCAAACCTCGAAAATCATAGTCCTCCGCCCCGGGCATACTTGCGTACTTGGTAGAATCTTTACCTTTCGGCTCATGCGGAGAGTGGGGCCACGTGACGGCCGCCTGACCCCTCACCTCGCCAATCCCGGGCACCCACCGCGCCGGGCGGTGATCCGGTCTAGCGTGAACGGTGCTGACGACGAGGACGAAGGAGGTGGCGGCCGTGCGGCTGGAGATGCTGACGGTTCCGCAGTGCCCGAACGAGTCGGTGCTGGCGGAGCGGCTCGCCGTGGTGCTGGCCGACCTGCCGGGCGTCGGGCTGGTGCGGCACGTGGTCGAGGACCAGGAGGACGCCGAACGCCTGGGCATGCACGGCTCGCCCACCCTGCTGGTCGACGGGAACGACCCGTTCGCCGCCCCCGGAACACCGCCGAGCGTGTCCTGCCGGCTCTACCGGAGCGCGGACGGCCGGGTGGACGGGGCGCCGAGCGTCGAGGAACTGCGACGGGTACTCGGTGCCCCGGCCCGGTCCGCCACCCGCGAGGTCGGATGACGTGCTCCGCGGGGACCGACCCGCGGGCTCGTGCCCACTCACGGTGAGGCGTCCTGGCTCGCGAGCGGTGGCCAGACCCTCGCCTCGGTCCGGTCCGCGAAGCCGGCTCGACACCTTGCTCCTATAGCGTGCGCCGGAACCGAAGTCCGGAACGGCCGTGGGCCGTGGTCGAGGAGCGAGCGATGGGGACACCGGCAGCGGCCCGGGCCGGGGAGCTGGGGCGCCACCTGGGCGTGTTCGACGCCGTGGTGATCGGGCTCGGGTCGATGATCGGCGCGGGGATCTTCGCCGCGCTCGCGCCGGCCGCCGGCGCGGCCGGGTCCGGTCTGCTGCCGGGCCTCGCCCTGGCCGCGGTGGTGGCGTACTGCAATGCCACCTCCTCGGCCCGGCTGGCCGCCCGCTACCCGGAGTCCGGTGGCACCTACGTCTACGGCCGTGAGCGGCTCGGCGAGTTCTGGGGCTACCTGGCGGGCTGGGGCTTCGTGGTCGGCAAGACCGCCTCCTGCGCGGCGATGGCCCTCACGGTGGGCTCCTACGTGTGGCCCGGACAGGCGCACGCGGTCGCGGTCGCCGCGGTGGTGGTGCTGACCGCGGTGAACTACGTCGGCGTGCGGAAGTCCGCGTGGCTGACCCGGGGGATCGTCGCCGTCGTCCTGGCGGTGCTCGCCGCCGTGGTCACCGCCTGCCTGACCGGCCCCGCAGCCGAGGGCGCGCGGCTCGCCGTCGGTGCGGACGCGACCTTCGGCGGGGTGCTCCGGGCAGCCGGGCTGCTGTTCTTCGCGTTCGCCGGCTACGCGCGCATCGCCACCCTCGGGGAGGAGGTCCGCGACCCGAAGCGGACCATCCCCCGGGCGATCCCCACCGCGCTCGCCATCACGCTCGTCGTCTACGCGGCCGTCGCCGTGGCCGTGCTCGCCGTGCTCGGGCCCGACCGGCTCGCCCACACCGCCGCACCGCTCACCGAGGCCGTGCGTGCCGCCGGCGTCCCCGCGCTCGCCCCGGTCGTGCGCACCGGGGCGGCCGTCGCGGCGCTCGGCTCGCTGCTCGCGCTGATCCTCGGGGTCTCGCGCACCACCCTGGCGATGGCCCGCGACCGGCACCTGCCCCACGTCCTGGCCGCCGTCCACCCGCGCTTCCGGGTGCCGCACCGCGCCGAGCTCGCGGTCGGCGCGGTGGTCGCGGTCCTGGCCGCCACCACGGACGTCCGCGGCGCGATCGGCTTCTCCTCCTTCGGTGTGCTGGCCTACTACGCCATCGCGAACGCGTCCGCCTGGACCCTCACCCCCGTGAAGGGCCCCGTGCGGATCTTGCCCGTCGTCGGCGCCGTCGGCTGCGTGCTCCTGGCCTTCGCCCTGCCGCCCTCCTCGGTCCTGTGGGGAGCCGCGGTGATCGCGGCCGGTGCCGCCGCCTACTGCCTGCGCAGGGCCGCCGCCCGCGCCTGACGGACGGGAGCACCGTCCCGGCGGCTAGGCAGGGCCCCGGGAGGTGGCGTTACGCCTGGGCGCGGCTCAGGACCCAGACGCCGTAGGCGTCGTTCGCGGGGTGCAGCTGGTAGGTGCCGGCCCGCAGGTCGACGCGCAGTCCGGCGGCGGTCAGGTCCGCCTCGAACTCCGCCGCCGGGTAGGTGCGGGCGTGCGGCGGCGGGTCCTGGAGGTGGAAGCCGACCAGGATCCGGCCGTTCTCGCCGAGCACGTCGCGCATCGCGCCCAGCGCCCTGCGTTCCGTGCCCTCGGCGAGGAAGACGATGACGTTGCCCACGCAGACGACCAGGTCGAACGGGCCGTCGTCGGGGCCGAGGTCGAGGATGTCGCGCTCCTCGATCGCCAGCCCGGGGTAGGTCTCCCGGGCCTGCCGGACCAGGGCCGGGTCGGGCTCGATCGCGACCACGTCGTGCCCCCGGCGCAGCAGCGCCGCGGCCACCCGGCCCATGCCGGCGCCGGCGTCGAGCACCCGGGCGCCGCGCGGCAGGAGCGTGTCGGCGAGCCGGGCCTCACCGTCGACGTCCTCGCCGGTGGAGATGAGGTCGGCGAACCGCTTGCCGAAGTTCTCGCTCTGCCCCGCCTCCTGCCAGCGGGTTCGCCGCGTCGTCGGTATGGGCTCTCCGTGCGGCGGCGTGGTGCTGTTCATGTCCCGCATCCTAAGGCGAGACCGTCGGCGCTGGTCACGGCCACCGAACGGTCGGCCGCGGGCCCTGGCGCCGCAGGCCCTCCCGGGGCCTCGGGCTCCGCGAGACGACCGGACGATCATGTGTCGGACCCGCCCGGCCGTCACAGCTCGGCCGACAGGCTGATTGCCGAGGCGGGGCACAGGGCGACCGCCTCGCGCACCGCGTCCAAGGCCTCAGCGGGAGGGTCGGGCTGCCGTACGACCGAGGTGCCGTCCTCCTCGCGCTGGTCGAAGACCTCGCCGGCCGTCAGGGCGCACATTCCGGAGCCGATGCAGCGGTCGACGTCCACGGTGATCCTCATCGGTCACGCGTCCCAGGTGACGGGGAGGCTCTTCACCCCGTAGATGTCCGCGAGCTCCGGGCGCAGGGCGACCTCCTCGGGCGGTACGGCCAGCCGCAGCGTGGGGAAGCGGCCGAGCAGCGCGGGGAAGGCGACCCGCATCTCGATGCGGGCAAGCTGCTGGCCCAGGCACTGGTGGATGCCGTGGCCGAAGGCCAGGTGTCCGCCGTCCTGCCTGCTCAGGTCGAGCACGTGGGGATCGGGGAAGCGCTCGGGGTCGCGGTTGGCGGTGTTGAAGGAGAGGATCAGCCGCTCGCCGGCCTTGACGGTCCGGCCGCCGAGTTCGACGTCCTCCAGGGCCGTCCGCATGAAGGTCTTGGCGACGCTCAGGTAGCGCAGCAGCTCCTCCACGGCCCGGTCGGCGAGCGCGGGATCGGCGCGCAGCGCGGCCAGTTGGTCCGGGGTGCGCAGCAGCGCGAAGGTGCCGAGGGCCAGCATGTTCGCGGTGGTGTCGAGACCGGCGGCGAGCAGGATCAGGCTGATCCCCTTCAGTTCCTCGTCGGTCAGGTCGCTGTCGGTGAGGTCGCTGAGCACGTCGTCGGTGGGGTGGGCGCGCTTGGCGGCCACGAGTTCCGCCAGGTACTCCTGGGTCGCGGCGTAGGCCGCCATGAGGTCCTCGTCGCTCGTCTCCCCGTTCATGAACGAGTCGACCTGCTCCTGGAAGGAGCCCCGGTCCTCGTACGGCACCCCGAGCAGTTCGCAGATCACGATGGCGGGGATGGGCTTGGCGAACGCGGTCACCAGGTCGGTCGGAGGCCCGGCGGCCTCCATGGCGTCCAGGCGGGCGGCGGTGACCTGCTCGATGCGCTCGGTGAGCAGCCGCATGCGCCGTACGGTGAACTTGCCCGTCAGGGGCTTGCGGTAGCGGCTGTGCTGGGGCTCGTCCATGAGGACGAACTCCCCGGGCGGCGCCGGCGGGATCTGGAAGTCGCCGTAGTCGATGGTCGGGTGGAGCATCAGGTCCTTGCGCGAGCTGAACCGGGTGTCGGCCAGCACCGCCCGGACCAGGTCGTAGCCGGTGACCAGCCAGCCGGGCTTCCCGCCGGGGAAGGTGTAGCGGCTCATCGGCCCGTGCCGGCGGGCGTCGATCAGCTCGGCGGGCGGGTCGAAGGGACAGCCGGGGCGGCGCGCCGCCGGCATGGTGGTGACGGTGTGCGGGGATTCCCCCATGGCCGTGCCTCGTTTCGCGTTGCCGCACGTTCGGACAACTGGAAAGCTACGGCTTTTCCTGACGTGGCGTCAATCGTACGAAAGGCATTATGCCAGCTCAGTAGCGGCAAACTGATGCAATGACGCTGACCTCGAACGCAACGGCCCGTTGCAATGGATGAAGGTTAAGGCAAACTCGCCGGGCGTCACGGAGCAGGCTGTCACCCGGAGGACCGGTGGGCGCGGTTCGCTGTGGCGTGCACGGAGCCGAGCAGGCTGAGTGCCTCGGCGCTGGGGCTGCCGGGTTCGGCATGGTAGATGATCAACTGCTGGCCGGGGGCGTCCCGCACGTCGAACGCGTGGTGGGTGAGGGTCATGCCGCCGACGTCCGGGTGGTGGACGTGCTTGTGTTCGCGGGTCTTGCCGCGCACGGTGTGGGTGTTCCACAGTCGGGCGAAGTCCGTGCTGCGCGTGCTGAGTTCGCCTACGAGAGCCCGTAGGCGCGGACTGCCCGGGTCGACGCCGGACGCCTGGCGCAGGTGCCCCACCACCGTCTCCGCCGTCCGGTCCCATCGGGGGTGGAACGGTCGACCTGCCGGGTCGAGGAAGACCATGCGGGCCAGGTTGTCCATCGCTTCGAAGGGGGAGTACAGGGCCTCGGCCAGGGCGTTGGCGGCCAGGACGTCCAGGGCCGGGTCGATGACGAACGCCGGAGTGCCGGGGTAGCCGTCCAGCAGGACGCGCAGGGCGGGGGCGACCCGGTCGGTGGCGGCGACGGGCCGCCGGGACGGTGCGGTTCCGGACAGGTGGTGAAGGTGCGCCCGGGCGTCGGTGTCCAGCAGCAGCGCGCGGCTGAGCGCGTCCACCACCTGCGCGGACGGGTGGCGTTCGCGGCCCTGTTCCAGCCGGGTGTAGTAGTCCGCGTTCACCCCTGCCAGTACGGCGACCTCCTCGCGGCGCAGCCCGGCGACCCTGCGCACGCCATGGCTCGGCATCCCGACCTCGTCCGGCCGCACGGCCGCACGGCGTGCCCGCAGGAACTCACCCAGCTGGTTGTCGGTCATGTGCCCACGCTATGCCGAGGGCCCGGTGTGCTGCCTGGGTGTACCGCACCCGGGCAGCACACGGCCTGGGCCGCCTGGAACACCTCGCCCAGACTCGGTGCCCTACCGAGAGATGAGGGGCAGTCATGCACGACCGGACAGTCAAGGTTGTAGCGATCACCGGTGCCAGCAGTGGGATCGGCGAGGCGACCGCCCGCCGGCTCGCCGCCGACGGCCACCGCCTGTTCCTGGGAGCGCGGCGCACCGATCGCCTGGAGCGACTCGTCACGGAGATCACCGCCGCGGGCGGCACGGCGGCGACCCGGCGCCTGGACGTGACCGGGGCCGCCGACGTGCGGGACTTCGTGGCCGCGGCCGAAGAGCGGTACGGCCGCGTGGACGTGATGGTCAACAACGCCGGGGTGATGCCGCTGTCGCCGCTGGAGGCGCTCAGGACGGAGGAGTGGGACCGCATGATCGACGTGAACCTGCGGGGCGTCCTGCACGGCATCTCCGCCGCCTTGCCCGTGCTGCGCGCCCAGGGCGGCGGGCACATCGTGAACATCGCCTCCGTCGGTGCGCACGAGGTCTCTCCCACCGCCGCCGTGTACTGCGCCACCAAGTTCGCGGTCCGTGCGATCTCCGAGGGCCTGCGTCAGGAGTCCGCCGGTGACGTCCGGGTCACGCTGGTCTCGCCGGGTGTCACGGAGTCCGAACTCGCCGACGGCATCGCGGACCCGGCCGCCCGGGCGGCCATGCGGACCTACCGCGCCGTGGCCCTGCCGGCCTCCGCGATCGCGGACGCCGTCGCCTACGCGATCTCCCAGCCGCCGTACGTCGACGTGAACGAGATCGTCGTACGACCGGCGGCGAGCGCCCAGTGACGGAAGATCCCGGAATGCTGCCGGCACCGGCGCTACGGCACCGGGCCGGGGCACGGCAGGTGC
>NZ_JBHUAL010000070.1:0-38629 GCF_042789775.1 Kitasatospora sp. NPDC056800
ACCCTCCCCATGGACATCGCCGGCCGCAAGGTCGACAAGCCCTGGCTCGACCGCGTCGTCGACACCGTCGGCCTCTCCGGCCGCCTCAGCCACCGGCCCTCCCAGCTCTCCGGCGGCCAGCAGCAGCGCGTCGCCTGCGCCCGCGCCCTGGCCGGCAAGCCCGACATCATCTTCGCCGACGAGCCCACCGGCAACCTCGACTCCCGCTCCGGCGCCGAGATCCTCTCCTTCCTGCGCAACTCCGTGCGCGAGCTCGGCCAGACCGTCGTCATGGTCACCCACGACCCCGTCGCCGCCTCCTACGCCGACCGCGTCGTCTTCCTCGCCGACGGCCGCATCGTCGACGAACTCCACCAGCCCACCGCCGACACCGTCCTGGACCGCATGCGCCGCTTCGACGCCAAGGGCCGCACCAGCTAGTCCGGCGCAGCAGTCGCAGCCCGCTCACCGACCTTCCCAGGACACCCCATGTATCGCACCGCACTGCGCAACGTGCTGGCCCACAAGGGCCGGCTGCTGATGACGGCCCTGGCCGTCATGCTCGGCACCGCCTTCGTGGCCGGCACCATGGTCTTCTCCGACACCTTCGGCAAGGCCATGCGGGACAGCAACTCCAAGAGCTACTCGGACGTCTCGGTCCAGGTGGTGGACCGCGCGGCCGGCTCCAACGCCTCCGCCCGGCAGAAGAGCGAGGGCGGCTCCGCCACCCTCACCGACGCCACCGTCCAGCAGCTGGCCGCCCTGCCGGGCACCGCCGGCGCCCGCGGCGTGGTCAGCGGCTTCACCGGCGTGGCCGACAAGAAGGGCAACCTGATCGGCCAGGTCTGGGCCGCCAAGGGCGCCAACTTCGCACCCGGCCAGGACGGCAAGGACCCGCGCTACCCGATGGCCGAGGGCCAGGGCCCGAAGGCCGCCAAGGAGGTCGCGCTCGACCGCAAGACCGCCGACAAGGCGGGCTACAAGGTCGGCGACACCGTCCGGGTCGCCGCCAACGGACCGGTGATCGAGGCGAAGCTCACCGGGATCTTCACCACCGACGACCCGGTCGTGAACACCGGCGGCTCGCTCACCCTGTTCGACCGGGCCACCGCCCAGCAGACCCTGCTGGAGCCCGGCCGCTACAGCAGCGTCGTGCTCACCGCCAAGCCCGGCACCAGCCAGGACGCGCTGCTCGCCCAGGCCCAGCCCGTGGTGCCCTCCGGCCACCAGTTCGACATCGAGACCGGCGCCAAGCTCAAGGCCGACGAGCAGGAGATGATCACCAGGAGCACCAGCAGCATGCGCACGATGCTCCTGGTCTTCGCCTTCATCTCGCTCTTCGTCGGCATCTTCATCATCGCCAACACCTTCACCATGCTGGTCGCCCAGCGCACCAAGGAGCTGGCCCTGATGCGGGCCATCGGTGCCAGCCGCAAGCAGGTCACCCGGTCCGTGCTGATCGAGGCGCTGCTGATCGGCACCGTCTCCGCGGTGGCCGGTCTGGTCGCCGGCATCGGGATCGGCGCCGGGATGCAGTCGCTGATCGGCGCGATGAACGAGAACATGCCGAACGGCTCGCTGGTGATCAAGCCGCTCACCGTCGTGGTGACGGTCGTGGTCGGCGTCCTGGTGACGGTCACGTCGGCCCTGCTGCCCGCCATGCGCGCCTCCCGGATCGCCCCGGTGGCCGCGATGAGCAGCGGCGACCAGCCGGTCTCCCAGAAGAGCCTGGTGGTCCGCAACACGATCGGCTCGGTGCTCGCCGGCGGCGGCCTCGCCCTGATCGGCTACGGCGCCTCCACCGGCAACGACAGCGGCCGGCTGCCGGTCGGCCTGGGCGCCTTCCTGGCCCTGATCGGCGTGTTCGTCCTGCTGCCGCTGCTCTCCCGTCCGGTGGTCGCGCTGGTCGGCCCGCTGCTGCGGCTCGGCGGCACCCCGGGCAGGCTCGCCCAGCGGAACGCGGTGCGCAACCCGCGCCGCACCGCGGCCACCGCCGCCGCGCTGACCATCGGTCTGACCCTGGTCACCGGGCTCACCGTGATCGGCGCCTCGGTCAACGACACCATCGACCGGGCCGTCACCGGCTCGATGAAGGCCGACTTCATCGTCGGGGCCGCCAACGGCATGAGCCTGTCCGCGCAGGTGCCCGCCCAGATCGCCAAGGCCCCCGGGGTGGCCGCCTCCTCGGCGATGACGACCGCGTACTGGGAGCTCGACGGCACCAGCAGGACGGTCAACGGCCTGGACGCCGCCGTCCTGGACCAGCTCGCCGACGTCGAGCTGACCAGCGGCTCCACCGCCGGCTTCGGCCAGGGCCAGCTGCTGCTCGACGAGGACGCCGCCAAGAAGCTGAACGCCACCACCGGCTCGGTGCTGACCGTGGCCTACCCGGACGAGTCCACCGGCAAGGTCACCGTCGGCGGCGTGTACAAGACCGGCGGCATGCTCGGCCCGGTCATGCTGGCCAACAGCGAGATCGCCAAGCACGAGCCGAAGCCGTACATCTCCGATGTCCTGGTCAAGGGCAAGGACGGCGCCACCGACGGCCTCAAGCAGGCCCTCAAGGACGCCACCGGCGCCAACCCGGTGATCGAGGTGAAGTCCAAGCAGGATGTCCGGGACGAGTTCAGCCAGACCATCACCTTCGCGCTGAACCTGATGTACGGCCTGCTGGGGATGGCGGTCCTGATCGCGATCCTGGGCGTGGTCAACACGCTGGCGATGTCGGTCTTCGAGCGCAAGCGCGAGATCGGGATGCTGCGGGCGATCGGCCTGGACCGCGGCGGCATCAAGCGGATGGTCCGTCTGGAGTCCGTGGTGATCTCGCTGTTCGGCGCCGGCATCGGCCTGCTGCTCGGCTGCTTCATCGCCTGGGCGATCAACGGCACCCTGAAGTCCAGCCTCTCCGGCCTGACCACGGTCCTGCCGTTCGGCCAGCTGGCGCTGTTCCTGGCGCTGGCCGGGGTGGTCGGCCTGGTGGCCGCGATCTGGCCGGCCCGCCGGGCGTCCAAGCTGGACATCCTGGAGAGCATCAAGACCGACTGACCGGTCCCGCAACGAGAGAGGTCCCCTGCCGGAGGGTTCGGCAGGGGACCTTCTACTTCTGTACTCCGCCCGGTCGCACGGCCGGCTGAGCACCACGGAGGTCGTGGTCCGGCAACGCTGCCGGGCGGAGAGCCTCCGACTCATACCCCGGTGCTCCCACACCGGGGTCTCAGTCGCTTACTTGCTGGCGAGTTCCTTGTCGGCGGCCGGCTTGGCGGCCTCGACGGGCTTGGTGGGCGGAGTGACCTCCTGGATGGGAAGCTGCGGCTTCTCCATCTGGGCGAGGCCGACCATCTCGCGCTTGAGGAACATCGCGAGGGTCCAGTCGGTGAAGACGCGGACCTTGCGGTTGAAGGTCGGCACCATCGCACCGTGGTACAGGCGGTGGAACCACCAGGCCGGACGGCCCTTCAGCTTGTACTTGCCGAAGAGGATCGCCACGCCCTTGTGCAGGCCGAGACCGGCGACCGCACCCAGGTTCTTGTGCTTGTACTCCTTCTGCGGGAAGCCGCGCATGCCGGAGATCACGTTGTCGCCGAGGACGACGGCCTGACGGCTGGCGTGCTGGGCGTTCGGCGGGCACCAGGCGCCCTCGCCCGCGGCGAGGTCCGGCACCTGGGCGTTGTCGCCGGCGGACCAGACGTAGTCGAAGCCCTGGACCTGGAGGGTCGGCGCGGTGTCGACGTGGCCGCGCGGGCCCAGCGGCAGGCCGAAGTTGGCCAGCACCGGGTTCGGCTTCACGCCGGCCGTCCACACGATGGTGGAGGCGTCCATCTCCATGCCGTTCTTCAGCATGACGTGGCCGTCGACGCAGGAGTCCATCGAGGTCTCGATGTAGACCTCGATGTTGCGCTCCTCGAGCTTCTCCTTGGTCCACAGACCGAGGTCCGGGCCCATCTCGGGGAGGATGCGGTTGGCCGCCTCGACCACCACGAAGCGCATGTCCTCGCGGCTGACGGTCTTGTACAGCTTGGCCGCGTCGCGGGCCATGTCCTCGACCTCGGCGACGGTCTCGATGCCGGCGAAGCCGCCACCGATCACCACGAAGGTCAGCGCCTTGCGGCGGATGTCCTCGTCCGTGGTGGACTCGGCCTTGTCGAGCTGGGCCATGACGTGGTTGCGGAGGCCGATGGCCTCCTCGACCGTCTTCATGCCGAGGCCGTTCTCCGCCAGACCCGGGATCGGGAAGGTGCGGGAGACCGAGCCGGTCGCGACGACCAGGTACTCGAAGGGCAGCTCGTAGCTGTCACCGGCCGCGGGCTGGATGGTGGCAACCTTGCGGGCGTGGTCGATGCCGGTGACGGACCCGGTCAGCACCTCCGCCTTCTTCAGGGTGCTGCGCAGCGGCGCGATGAGGTTGCGAGGCGCGACACTGCCGCCGGCCGCCTCGGGGAGGAAGGGCAGGTACGTCATGTACGACCGCGGGTCGACGACCGTGACGGTCGCTTCGCCGTAACGCATCTTCTTGAGGATGCGCATCGCGGCATACAGGCCGACGTAACCACCGCCGACAATGAGGATGCGAGGACGCTCCGTGGTGCTCATATCCGAAAGTATCCAGCACCGTCCGGAGCAGCCTTCGTGAGCCCGGTCACAAGTTGACGGACCCCCCGTGCTACACTGCGCGGCCGCAAAACCGGGCCCGGCGCGGTGGCCCCCACCCCTGGGCGGCCCCGCGCGAACGCACGGCGGAGCACCACCGGCCTGAGCAGCAACGATCCGCACAACGCCCGGGTTCCCGCACGTGATTTCGATTTTCAAACCTCAAACGAGGCCTGACCTGCGATCCCATGGGCCACCCGGCCGACGGGCCTTCGGTCCCACATTTCGGACGTAGTGGGCGGGCCGGTGCGGCGAATGGCCGGATCCCCATGTGAAGAAATTCACGAACTTTCCCACCCGCGCTCGGGCGCGCCCCGGCCCCGGCCCCCCGAAAGGGGTGCCGGGGCCGGTCGGGTAAGCCCCGCACGGGGTCAGGAGGCGATACCGAAGGCGATTCCGTCCAGGATGTCGTGCTCGCTCACGACCACCTCGGCGGCGCCGGTGCGCTCCATGATCTCCAGCAGTTCCAGCGCCCCGGCCGCGATCACGTCCACCCGGCCCGGGTGCATCGACGGGATGGCCGCGCGCTCGGCGTGGGTGGCGGCCAGCAGCTCCCGGGCGATCCCGGCGACCCGCTCCCGGCTGATCCGCGAGTGGTGGATCGCCGCCGAGTCGTAGCCGGGCAGGCCCTGGGCGATCGCGGACACCGTGGTGACCGTCCCGGCCAGGCCCACCAGGGTGGCCGCGCCGGTCAGCGGGACGACCTCCTCGGCCCGGTCCAGCTCGGCCCGCACGTGCGCCCGGGCGGCCTCGACCTGCGCCTCGGAGGGCAGCTCGGCGTCGCCGAAGTACCGCTCGGTGAGCCGCACGCAGCCGATGTCCACCGAGCGCGCCGCCTGCACGTCGTCCGTGCCGAGCACGAACTCGGTGGAGCCGCCGCCGAGGTCGAACACCAGGTACGGGCCGGGGAACTGACCGCCGGTCAGCTCCTTGGTGGCGCCCACGAAGGACAGCCGAGCCTCCTCCTCGCCGCTCACCACCTCGGGCTCGACGCCCAGGATGTCGCGCACGCCCTTGACGTACTCGTCGCTGTTCTCGGCGTCCCGGGAGGCGCTGGTGGCGACGAAGCGGACCCGCTCGGGGCCGACCCCGAAACCGGAGATGATCTCCTGGTACTCCCGGCAGGCCGCGAAGGTGCGGGCCAGCGCGTCCGGGTGCAGCCGGCCGGTCCGGTCCACGCCCTGGCCCAGCCGGTTGACGATCATCCGGCGGTCCAGGTCGGTGATCGCCCCGGTCTCCGGGTCGAGGTCGGCGACCAGCAGGCGGATCGAGTTGGTGCCGCAGTCGATCGCGGCCACCCGGGTCGCGCTCACTCGGACTCCCGCTCCGCCGCGGCGTCCTCGGCGGCCCGCTTCTTCGCGGCGCGCTCGGCGGCCTTCTGCTGCTTGGCGGCGATCACGGCCTCGTGGTCCTGCTCCTTGGCGCGGTTGCGGGCGACCCGCTCCCCGGCCGCCTCGACCTCGGCCGGGGAGACGCACGGGCCCTTGGCCCACCAGTCCTCCAGCATGCCGATCGCCTCGTCGCCGAGCGGGTTGACGCCCTCGCCGGCCGCCAGCGAGTGGCCGACCAGCACGTGCAGGCACTTCACCCGGTCCGGCATGCCGCCGGCGCTCGGGAAGCCCTCCAGCACCTCGATCGCGTCGCGCCGGGCGATGTAGTCCTCGTGCGCCTTCTGGTAGGCGGCGGCCAGCTCCGGGTCCTCGGCGAGCCGGGCGCTCTGGTCCTTCATCACGCCCTCCGCCTCCAGGGTGCCGATCAGCGAGGCGGCCTTGGGGCAGGTCAGGTAGTAGAGCGTGGGGAACGGCGTGCCGTCCGGCAGCCGGGGAGCCGTCTCCACGACGTCCGGGTTGCCGCAGGGGCAGCGGTGCGCCACGCCGCGCAGGCCGCGCGGCACCCGGCCGAGCTGGGCGGCGATGGCCGCGACGTCGGCGTCGGAGACGGTGGGGTGGTTCTCAGTGGTCATGGGGGGAGGTGTCTCCAACGGGGGACGGTGGGAGGGGAAGGGGGGTGGCGGGGGCCGCCGCGGCGGTGTCGGCGGCGTCCACCGAGTCCCAGATGCTGGCGTACCAGGGCTTGGCGGCCTTCGCCTGGCCGGCGGCGCCGCCGGGCGCCGCGTTCGGCCCGGAGGCGGCCCCGCCCGCGGACGAGGAGGTCCTGGCGGAGGCCTGACCGGCCGGGTCCACCGCGATGTACGGGGTCTCCCCCGGCACCGCGTAGTGCAGCCGGGCGCGGGCCTGCGCCTTGACGTACTCCGGGTCCTGCCAGCGGGCCTTCTCCCGGCGCAGCTGCTCGACCTGCTGGCGCGCGTGGTCGGCCTTCGCCCGCTGGGCGGAGATCTCGGCGCGCTGGGAGATGAACTGCCGCGTCGGGTAGGCGAGGATCGCCACCAGCGAGCAGAGCACCAGGACGAGGACGGTCGCCCGGCTCGTGAACCGGGGCCGGGCCGCCAAGCCCGGGATCCTCCAGCCAGCCATCTCCCGTATCCCCTCCTGGTCGCGACGGTGCCCCGCCGTCCACCCTACGGGGTGAACGGCGGGGCACCGGTCAGGCGTGCGCTACCGGGAGCGCTCAGCCCTCGTGGCGGAAGCGCGGGAAGGCGCCGCGGCCGGCGTACTCGGCGGCGTCGTCGAGGATCTCCTCGATGCGCAGCAGCTGGTTGTACTTGGCGACGCGCTCGGAGCGGGCCGGGGCACCGGTCTTGATCTGGCCGCAGTTGGTGGCGACGGCCAGGTCGGCGATGGTGACGTCCTCGGTCTCGCCGGAGCGGTGCGACATCATGCAGCGGTAGCCGTTGCGCTGGGCCAGCTCGACGGCGTCCAGGGTCTCGGTCAGCGAACCGATCTGGTTCACCTTCACCAGCAGCGCGTTGGCGGTGCCGGTCTCGATGCCGCGGGCCAGACGGGCCGGGTTGGTGACGAACAGGTCGTCGCCGACCAGCTGGACCTTGTCGCCCAGCTTGTCGGTCATGGCCTTCCAGCCGGCCCAGTCCGACTCGTCCAGCGGGTCCTCGATGGAGACCAGCGGGTAGGCGGCGACCAGCTCGGCGTAGTACTCGATGAGCTCGGCGGCGGTGAGGTCCTTGCCCTCGAACCGGTAGGCGCCGTCCTCGTAGAACTCGGAGGAGGCGACGTCCAGGGCCAGCGCGACGTCACGGCCGGGCACGTAGCCGGCCTTCTCGATGGCCTCGACGATGAGGTCCAGGGCCTCGCGGTTGGAGTCCAGGTTCGGGGCGAAACCGCCCTCGTCGCCCAGACCGGTGGACAGGCCGCGCTCCTTCAGCACGCCCTTGAGCGTGTGGTAGACCTCGACGCCCCAGCGGACGGCCTCGGAGAAGGACTCCGCGCCGATCGGGGCGATCATGAACTCCTGGATGTCGACGTTGGAGTCCGCGTGCGACCCGCCGTTGAGGATGTTCATCATCGGGACCGGCAGGACGTGCGCGTTCGGGCCGCCCAGGTAGCGGAACAGCGGCAGGTCGCTGGCCTCGGAGGCGGCGTGCGCGACGGCCAGCGAGACGCCCAGGATGGCGTTGGCGCCGAGCGAGGACTTGTCCGGGGTGGCGTCCAGGTCCAGCATGGCCTGGTCGATCAGGCGCTGCTCGGTGGCGTCGTAGCCGACCAGCTCCGGGCCGATCTGCTCGATGACGGCCAGGACGGCCTTCTCGACGCCCTTGCCGAAGTAGCGGTTCTTGTCGCCGTCGCGCAGCTCCAGCGCCTCGAAGGCACCGGTGGAGGCACCCGACGGGACAGCGGCACGACCCGTGCTGCCGTCGTCGAGGCCGACCTCGACCTCGACCGTGGGGTTGCCGCGGGAGTCGAGGATCTCACGGGCTACGACGACATCGATGGACGGCACGAGGCATCTCCTTGCGAGAGCAGGGTCCGGTCTGACGGTGGTGCTGCCAGCAGGACGATTGCGGAGTCGTTACGACCAGAGCCTAACCGCCCGGGCTGCCGTGGCCGCGTCGGCCTCGGTCCCGTCTCACCGTGTGGCCCTGCTACCCACCGGTAGTTCACCTGCTTGTCCCAGCTTGTCCCACCGGAGCGGGCGAATGCGGACGAAGGGGACCGGTAGGACCGGCCCCCTTCGGACGGCGGGGTGGAGCGGCGTCGGCGCCGAGCGCTCCGGCGCGGCGGCGGGCGCCCCCGGCGGGCACCCCGGTCTCGGGGTACTGCCGGCCGCGGGCGCTCCCGGCGTCGGGCGGGGCGGCTCAGCCGAGGTGCAGCACCTGGCCGGGCATGATCAGGTTCGGGTCGCCGCCGACGGTGGAGTGGTTCTGCTCGTACAGCGCGCTCCAGCCGCCGGACACGCCCTGGGCGGCGGCGATGGTCGACAGGGTGTCACCGGCACGGACGGTGTAGTCGTGGCCGGCGGCCTGCGGGGCCTGCTGCGCGGCGCGCGGGGCGTACTGCGGCTGGGCGGCGGCCTGGCCGGCGTACTGCTGGTAGACGCTCTGGTGGCTGGTCCAGTACCAGCCGCCGTTGTTCTGGTACCAGTACACCTTGGCGTCGGCGTCCCAGCCGGCCTTGCCGGAGAAGCCCGGGGTCTGCGGCTGCGCCTGCTGCTGCGGGGCGACCTGCTGGACCGGCTGCGCGGCGGGCTTCTGGGCCGGCTTCTGGGCGGCGGGCTTCTGCGCGACCGGCTTCTCGGCCGGCTTGGCGGCGGGCTTCGGGGCCTGCTGCTTGGGGGCGGACTGCGGCTTGGCGTCCGAGGAGGTGTCGACCGAGGCCGGGGCACCGCCCTTGGTCAGACCGGCCTTCTGGGAGCAGACCGGCCAGGCGCCCGGACCCTGCGAGGCCAGCACCTTCTCGGCGACCGAGATCTGCTGGGCCTTGCTGGCCTGGTTGGCCTGCGCCGCGTAGGCGGTGCCGCCGTACGCCTTCCAGGTGCTGGACGTGAACTGGAGGCCGCCGTAGAAGCCGTTGCCGGTGTTGATGCTCCAGTTGCCGCCGCTCTCGCACTGGGCGACGGAGTCCCAGGTGGAGGCCGGGGCGGCGGAGGCGCCGGTGGCGGTGAGGAGCGGCATCGCGAGTCCGACGCCGGCCACACCGGCGACGGCGATGGCCTTCTCGGCCTGGGTGCGACGACGGTGACGGCCAGTTCCAACGAACAGCATGAAGAGGTCCCTCTCCGTACGCCTGCGAGGTGAGCTGTCGGGTTCGGACCGGGAGGTGGCCCGGCCGCCGTACGCGGAAACGATTCCGCTCGGGCGGCTTCACCCCAAGCCGTGGGGAGACGGCAACAAACCTGGTTCCCCCGCCCCTGCCCAGGGTTCTGGTCGGTTTCCCGTGACGCGGCGGGCAGGATTCGGCGTTCCGCGTACGAGGTCCGCAGCTGCGAACTCCAGGGAGAGTAGACAGATCATCAGACCAATCACAAGCTCATATCACCGATATCACACAACAATTACGGCCCGTGTCCGATCGCCTACCAACAGCGGCGTTATGTCCGGATTGATGGGTGTTCACACCCCCGTCGGCGGGCGATCGGCGACGTCCCGTCAGCGTGATCTCAGCAGGTCGGAGGCGTCGAAGAGGCATCCGGAACGGGGTGCGGAGGGGCGTGCGGGGAACGGCTCTCCGGACTGAATTCCACCGGGAGTTCGCGCAGGCCACGCATGATCAGACCACCCCGCCAGCGCAGATTCTCCGGGCTTTCCGCGAGCCGCAGATCGGGCAGCCGGGAAAGCAGCGTGGCCAGCGCGGCACGCCCTTCGAGCCGCGCCAGCGGAGCGCCGATGCAGTAGTGGATGCCGTGCCCGAAGCCCAGGTGGGGGTTGTCCTTCCGGGCCAGGTCCAGGGTGTTCTCCGCCGCGAACCGGGCCGGGTCGCGGTCCGCCGCGGCCAGCACCACCAGCACCGGGTCGCCGACCGGGATGTCCACCCCGCCGATGGTCAGCGGACGGGTCGCGAACCGCCAGGTCGCCAGCTCCACCGGCCCGTCGTAGCGCAGGAGTTCCTCGATCCCGGTCTCCAGCAGCGCGCTCTCCCCGCGCACCACCGACTCCTGCAGCAGCCGGCGCTGCTCCGGATTGCGCAGCAGCGCGTAGGTGCCGTTGCCGATCAGGTTCACGGTGGTCTCGAAACCCGCGAACAGGAGGATGAAGGCCATCGCCGCGGCCTCGTTCTCGGTCAGGTGCTCACCGTGGTCGCCGGCCCGGATCAGGCCCGAGATCAGGTCGTCCCCGAGGTCCGCCCGCTTGCGGTGGATCAGCTCCAGCAGGTACGCCCGCATCCGCTTCACCGCCCGCCCCACGCCGCCGCGTTGGCCCCCGCCGTGGCGGATCATCATCCCGGCCCAGTCGCGGAAGTCGTCCTGGTCCTCGGCCGGCACCCCGAGCATGTCGCAGATCGCGTAGATGGGGAGCGGGAACGCGAACTCGTGGATCAGGTCCGCCGAACCGCGCTGCGCGAAGCCGTCGATCAGCCGGTCGGTGAGCTGCTGCACCCGCGGCTCGAACTCGGCCACCCGGCGCGGGGTGAACGCCTTCGACACCAGCCGGCGCAACCGGGTGTGGTCCGGCGGGTCGATGTTCAGCAGGTGGGTCATCAGGTCCGCCTGCCGCTCCCCCGGGATGCCCACCCGGCCGGTGCGGTGCGCCTGCCCGCTGTGGTGCGCCGGGTTCTTCGACAGCCGGCTGTCCGCGAGCGCCTGCCGGGCGTCCGCGTACCTGGTCACCAGCCAGGCCTCCACCCCGCTCGGCAGGGTGGTGCGGTGCACCGGGGAGTGCTCGCGCAACCAGGCGTAGGCGGGGTACGGGTCGGCGGCGAACTCCCAGGTGAACAGCTGCGGGGCGGAGGCGTCGGACGACGGGGCGGCGGGCCGGGCGGGGACGGGCTGAGCTGGCATGGACCGACCGTATCCGGTGCGACGGGCGCGCCCTCCCTCCGGCGGGGCGCCGCTTCCCCGCCACTCCTCCGCCGCGCTTCCGCAACCGGACGCGTCGGGCGTGCCAACACTCCGTGGCCGGTCCGTGGCCGGTCCGTGGACAGCTCTTGGCCGACTCTTGGCCGCGGGGCGGGCGTGAGCCTGGTCACCTGAGGGGTAATCCCTGTTGCGGAGGGTCAGGACGTGCCTACGATCCTCCGCAGTACGCGTGGGCGCCGGTGCGGTGTCGCCCACAGGGAGGAGCAGACCATGCGGGTCAGCGGGTCAGTCGTCGTCATCGCGGTCCTCGACGGCGGGTCGGGCGCGGGCCTCGCCCGCCGGTTCGCCGCCGCCGGCACCGCCGGAATGCTCATCGCCGACCAGTACGCCGGCATCGCCGAGGACCTCGCCGCCGAACTCGACCGGCCGGGCTGCCCCGTCGTCGGCGTCTGCGGCGACATCCGCCGCCCCAGCGACGTCGCCGCCCTCGTGGACACCGCCGAGAAGCACCTCGGGCCGATCGACCTGTTCGCCGTGGCCGGCCCCGACGGCGAGCGGATCATCTCGCTGGCGGACCTGCCCGACCACCTCGACCTGGAGCGGCTCGCCGAACTCGTCCTCCTCGTCGGCGAGGCCATCGGCGAACTCGTCCCGCCGCAGCGGCGCCCCGAGCGCACCGCCACGGCGGCCTGAGCGCCTACTCCCCGACCGGACCGAGGCCCTCGGCCGCGCGCACCGCGTCCCGGTAACCGCGCGCGGCCGACCGCAGCGCGGCGTCCACGTCCACCCCCGCGTCGTGCGCCCGCTGCACCACCGCGAGCAGCAGCCGGCCCGCCGAATCGGCCGTCAGCTCGGCCGGCAGCCCGTACGCCTCGTCCGGCACCCCCGTGAAACCCGCCCGGCGCACCCGCGACACCAGCTTCGCCGCGTACGCCAGCGAGGGCAGCCCGGCCGGCACGCCGTCCAGCACCGACTCGCGGTCCGCCTTCTCGGCCGCCTTCAGCTGCTCCCAGTTCGCCTCCGCCTCGGTGGCGCCCTCGACCTCGACGTTCCCGAACACGTGCGGGTGCCGGTACATCAGCTTCTCGACGATGTCCCCCGCCACGTCGTCGACGGTGAACGGCTCCGTCGGGTGGTCCTCGGCGATCCGGGAGTGGAAGAACACCTGGAACAGGACGTCGCCCAGCTCCTCGCGCAGCGTCTCCCGGTCCCCCGCCTCGATCGCCTCGACCAGCTCGTACGCCTCCTCGACCAGGTACTTCACCAGGCTCTCGTGCGTCTGCTCGGCGTCCCAGGGGCAACCGCCCGGGGAGCGCAGCCGGTCCATCACCGTCACCAGGTCCAGCAGCCGCGACCCCGGCAGGTCGTACGAGCCGGGCAGCACCTCGATCTCCGGCACCTCGCCAGCGTGCTCCACCGCCAGCCGCGCCAGCGCGTCGGTCAGCCCCGGGTCCCCGTCCGGGCTGCCCAGCCACACCGTCGGCCCGGCCCCCGCAGGCTGCCCCGTCAGCAGCCGCGCCAACGCGGGCGCCGACCCGGCCGGCACCGCCTCCACGACCACCCCGGCCTGCCGCACCGCCGCCACCTGCGGATGCCCCTCGTCCCCCACCAGCACCCGCCCCGCCGACCGCAACGCCTCCCACGCCGGCCACGCCAGCAGGCCGGGAGCCACCCGGTGGGTGGTGGTCAGCAGGATCAACTTCGCGCCCGGAGTCTCCGTCGGCACAGCATTCGTCGTCACCCCCCGAACCTACCCCCGTACCCCACCCCGGGCCGGACCGGGAAGCCACCACCCCGCTGTCCCCACCCCGCCCGCACGAGCACGGGAAGTCGACCCGGCCGACTTCCCACTCCCCCGCACCGGCCAGACCACCATCCCCGAGGCCCCCACGCACACACGCGAGCACAGGAAGTCGATCCGGCCGACTTCCCACTCCCACCCGCACCGGTCGGCGCCCGCACGGGGGAACGCCGCATCCGCGCGGTCGTCCACCGTGTGGTGGGCCAGAGCCGCAAGCGGCCACGGGGGACGAGGAGCGCTGGAAGTCGATCCGGCCGACTTCCCACTCCCAGCCGCCCCGCACCGGTCGGCGCCCGCACGGGGGAACGCCACGCCCACGCGGTCATCCGGCGGCCGGTCGCCAGAGCCGAACCGGCCACGGAGGACGGCGTCCAGGAGGGGGAAGGCGCCAGGGTGCTGGCGTGGCGATTGCCGGCGGTTGGCGTGACAGCCGACAGCATGCACACGGCGCCTCGAACCCGGCCCGGCGCAGCCGACGGACCCAGCCGCCTTGCCAGTCACCGCGACGGCCCCAACAGCGCGGAGCCACCTCCCGGCATGACAGCCGACGGCACGCCCCGGCCGCCAACCGTCACACGGCGCGCCGGATTCGAACCAGCGCAGCCCGCCGGACCCGACCCCTGTGCGGGCCATCGCGACGAGCCCAACGCCGCCGGTCGGCATGACGCTCCTGGCCACCAGCCGCCACATGCCGCTCCGAGCCCCGCACGGCACGGCACGGCCGACCAGACCTGCTCCCGTTGCGGGCCGCCACGGTGGGCCCGCCGATGCGGGCCGTCGATCGCCGCCCGCGACCGGTCCACGTCACCGGCACGGCGCCGCCCGGTCGACGGCAGCTGAGGCGGCCGCTCCCCCGTCCCGGTGCATGCCAGTCCCGAAGCCGCACTCCTGCGGCAGGCGGCTCCGGTCGTCCAACGGCGGGCGGCCGGATCCATGGAGCCGCCCCTGCCGCACCGGCAACGGCGGCTCGTTCCTGCCCCACAGGTCGTCCGGCACCGACTACGGCGCTCTCCTCCCCTTGCCCGCCCGATGCCCCGCTCCTTCAGCGGCGGGGCGGGGCCAGGGGTGGCGGTGAGAGTACGGGTGAAGCAGTCCCTCCTCACAGCCCGCCCAACACCCCACCCCCTCAGCGGCGGGATGGGAGCCAGAGGGCGGCGGTGAGGGTGAGGGTGGCGCGGTCTCCTCCCCTTGCCTGCCCGATGCCCCGCTCGCTCAGCGGCGGGGCGGGGCCGGGGAGTGGCAGTGAAAGTGAGGACGAAGCAGTCCCCTCCCCACAGCCCACCCGACGCCGCGCCCCCTCAGAGACGGGGCGCGGTCCAGGAAGCGGCGGTGAAAGTGAGGGTGAAGCGGTCCCCACCCCACGGCCCGCCCGATGCCCCGCCGCCTCAGGGGCGGGGCGAGGGCCAGGGGGTGGCAGTGGGGGTGAGGGTGGAGAGGGATTGGCGGAGGCGGCGGACGGTGGGGTGGTGGGGGCCGTCGCGGCGTTCGCGTTCGAGGAGGAGGGGGAGGAGCCACTGCCAGGCGTTCTGGGGGTCTCCGGTGGCGGCGAGGTGGAGGCCGATGCGTTCGCGGAGGTCGTAGCCGCGCTCGGGGTCGGTGTCGAGGCCGGATTCGAGCCGGGCGGTGTGGGCGGTGAGGAGGGCCTGGTACTCGGCGAGGGCTTCGGGGCCGTGGCCGAGCCGGTCGAGGCAGATGGCGGCGCGGTAGCGGTGGTCAAGGCCCTGGGGGCCGTGCGGGCCGCCGTCGGCGGTGGCGGCGAGGCGGCGGTACTCGGGGAGGGCCTGCTGGGGGTGGCCCTCGTGCAGGAGGGTGCGGGCGTAGATGCTGCGGATGGTGCGCACCAGGGGCGCGGCGTCGCCGAGTTCGGCCTCGGCCCGGGGCAGCAGGCGGGCGGCGAGGCCGAGTACCTCGGTGTGGCGGCCGGCGTCGACCAGGTCGGAGAGCCGGGCGCACTCGTCGCCGAGGTCCGGGCCCGCGGGGACGGGGGCAGGCGTCGGAGGGGTTGAAGGCGCGGGCGGGATGAGGAAGGGTCGCGGCCCGGAGCGCACCACCGACGGCGGGGCGGCCGGGGCAACCGGGGCGGCCGCCTCGGCCGGCGGCTGCGGCTGGTGCGGGTAGCGGAAGGGCCGGGCCGGGTCCGGCAGCGGGGTGTAGCGGGGTTGCGGGGCGCCGTCGGCCGGGGGCAGCAGCGGGAGCAGCCGCGCGTACACGGTCCGGGCGTCGGCCGGGCGGTCGGCGGGCTGCTTGGCGAGCAGGTCGAGCACCAGCTGTTCCAGCGGCTGCGGCACCTCGGGGCGCAACTCCCGCAGCGGGACGGGCGGTTCGTCGACGTGCCGGCGCAGGACGCCGAGCGCGGTGGGGGCCCGGAACGGCTCCTCCCCGGCCAGCATCTCGTGCAGCAGGCAGCCGAGCGCGTAGAGGTCGCTGCGCGGGTCGGTGGTGGCGGCGAGGGCCTGTTCGGGGGCCATGTAGGAGGGGCTGCCGACGGGCACGCCAGTGAGGGTGAGCCGGGTGGTCTCGGTGTCGAGGGCGGTGGCGATCCCGAGGTCGAGCAGGACGGTGCGGCCGTCCTCGCGGACCATGACGTTGCTCGGCTTGAGGTCGCGGTGGACCACCGGGATGGCGTGGACGGCGGCCAGCGCGGTGCACAGCTGCGCGGCGACGGCCGCCGCGCGCTCGATCGGGAAGGGCGCGTCCTCGGCGATGAGGTCGGCCAGGCTGACCCCGGGGATGCGCTGCATGACGAGGTAGAGCTCGCCCTCGTCCTCGCCCGCGTCGAAGACGGTGACCAGCCCGGGGTGGTCGAGCGCGGCCGTGACCCGGCACTCGCGCAGGAAGCGGCGGCGCAACTCGTCACCGTGGCGGGCCCGTTCGCCGCCGGAGCCGGTCCCGCCGGGGACCAGGTGCTCGGGGCGGAGCAGCTTGACCGCGACCGGACGGTACAGCCGTTCGTCCTGGCCGGCCCAGACCTGGCCCATGCCGCCGTGGCCGATCTTCTCGGTGAGCCGGTAACGGCCGGCGATCAGCCGGGTGGCGGTCACGGCCGGTCCTCGCGGGCCTGGCGGCGCAGCAACTCGCCCAGCTCGCGCAGGTCGTGGGCGGTCTCGGGGGCCGGGGTCACCGGGCCCTGGGCGGCGGGAGCGGGCACGCCGTACCCCGGTACGGTCGCCGCGTACGGCGAGACGTCGGGCACCGCGTACGGCGAAACGGCCTGCGGTACGCCCGGCGGTACGGCCTGCGGCGCCGGCCGCCCGGCCAGCCAGACCGCGCGGCTGTCCATCACCAGGAAGTGCGCCGTCGGCAGGAGCCAGAGCACGGCCAGGGTGATCGAGCCGGTGGTGTCGGCGGCCGGATTCTTCAGGGTGCCCGCGATCCCGGCGGAGACGATCATGGTGAGCAGCAGCGCGCAGAACACCGCCGCGCCGAGGATGTCGTACGCCCGTCGGCGCCGGACCGCCAGCAGCAGCGAGGGGACGGCCCCGAGCAGGCCGAAGGTGAGCAGCGGGGCCAGCGCGCAGAGCACCCGCGCGACCACCCCGAACCGCCCGGGTACCGGAGCCTGTCCGGCCACCATCACCGGCCGGGGCAGCCCACCCGGCCGTCCGCCCGGCACCGTGCCCGGCGCGTACCCCGGCCCCGGCCCCGGCCCGTACGGCGTTCCGCCGGGCGGCGGTCCGAACTGCCCGGGGTACTGCCCTGACATGCGCGCTCCTGAGCTGGTGAGGACCGGCACCGACGGACGGTGCGAACGGCTGCGCCCACCGTACCGCCAGGCCCGGTCGCCCCGGAGGGCTTCCGTCCGCCTGCTGCCGCATCGGTATCACGCCGGTACCGCGCCGGTACTGAGCCGTGGTCACCTCCGGAACGGACCCCGCCCCACCTGGGGACACCGCCGCCCACCGGAGCGGACGCGACGCCGACCCGAGGACGGGCCCCGGGGCGGGACCGGTCGTCCACATCGGAGCCGCACGCGGCCTCGGGGTGCGTGCACCGCTGGGAGGTGTGCCCTACTCCGGCGGCGCCAGGGCGCCGGTCGCCAGGGCGTCGGTGGCGGCCCGGGCGAGGCCGCGGCCGAGGGCGGCGGCCTGGGTGAGGGCGGCGTCGAAGGCGGCGAGGCGGGCGAAGGCGGTGCCGAGGCGGTGCTGGGCGGGGAGGGGGAGGCGGGGCAGTTCGACGCGGCGGATGTCGAGGCGGGCGGTGGTGGTGGCGTGGCTGGCGGCGCGTCGGGTGCCGGCGGTGGAGCGGAACTGGCCGGCCAGGAACTCGGGGTCCAGGACGGCGGGGTCGGGCCGCAGGAGGTGGAGTTGGCGGCCGAGGGCGGCGCCGACCAGCGGGCCCTCGGCGGGGACGACCCGGGCGGTGCCGCCGCCGAGGGCGGGGACCAGGACGTCGCCGGAGCGGGTGCGGACGTCCCCGGCCGGGCCGGGGCCGGTGGCGAGGACGGCGCTGGGGGCGGCTCCGGTGGCGAGGTCCTGGTCGGTGACGACGGGGGTGCCGCCCGAACCGGCCGGCCGGGTGGCGGCACCGGTGCCGGAGGAGTACACCTCCAGCGCGCCGCCGCGGACCAGCTCGCCGATGGTGACCACCCCGACGGGCGCGGCACCGGAGGCGCCGTCGGTCGCGGCGCCCGGCCGCGGCAGCAGCGTGACCGGGTCGGGCAGGTCGGCCAGCAGTTCGGCGAGCCGGCCGCCGAGGTGGGAGAGCTCGGCCGCGCCGCCGAGCGGGGTGGCGGGCGGGACGTGCC
The DNA here is from genome assembly GCF_042789775.1 of Kitasatospora sp. NPDC056800. NCBI lineage: Bacteria > Bacillati > Actinomycetota > Actinomycetes > Kitasatosporales > Streptomycetaceae > Kitasatospora > Kitasatospora sp. NPDC056800. Next base: position 18,039 of record NZ_JBHUAL010000070.1, read on the forward strand.
GGGCCGGGGAGAGGTCGGTCTCGTCGTCGAGCAGGTCGATGGCGGCCATCACCCGGTGGACGCCGGGGCGGTCGGCGGGGACGGGCAGGCCCTCGCGCGCGGCGAGGTCGAAGCCGCGCCAGGCGTCCAGGACGGTGCGGCGCAGCCCGGTCCAGTCGACCTTGTCCCGGCCCCCCTCGGCGGCCTGCGCCCCGGCGGCCCCGCCCGGTCCGGTGGGTGCCGGGCCGGAGGCCGACGCCCCGGCGTCCAGCATCAGCACCTGGCGGAAGTCGCTCCCCGGCAGGGGCGCGCGCAGCACCCACAGGTGCAGCGGGACGCCGTACGGCGGGGCGGCGCCGGCCGGCAGCGCGATGACGGCCCGCAGCGCGCCGGAGCGCAGCAGTTCGGCCCGGATGCGGCGGCCGGCCCGGCGGGCGGCGACGGTCGGCGGGAGCAGCAGCGCGGCGAGGCCGCCGGGGCGGGTGTGGGCGAGGCAGTGCAGCACCCAGGCGAGTTCGGACTCGCCGCGCGGCGGGACGAGCCCGCCGGGCCAGCGGGTGTCGTACTGCAGCTCGTCGTGGCCCCAGTCGCGCTCGTTGTACGGGGGCTGGCAGAGCACCGCCTCGAAGGTGTCGCCGGGGAAGCCGTCGGCGCGCAGGGCGTCGCCGGCCCGCAGGTCGAGCGGCAGCGGGCCGGGCTCGTCGGCGGGGGTGTGCAGGGCGATCCGGAGCCGGGCGAGGGCGGCGGCGACCGGGTCGGCGTCCTGGCCGTAGCGGCCGGTGGTCGGCGGGTGGGCGAGCAGGACGGAGCCGAGGCCGACGGCCGGGTCGAGCACGGTGGCGGGGACGCCGGCGACGGCGGCGAGCAGCTCGGCGGCCTCCGGCGGGGTGGGGCTGAGCTGGCGGGTGTTGGCCTCGGCGTACCGGGTGAGCAGCTGCTCGTACGCGCCGACCGGGCCGGCCTGGGCGGCGAGTTCGGCGAGCAGCCGGGCGAGGTCCAGCTGGGTGCTGCCGAGCAGGCCGGGGAGGCCGAGGGTGCGGGCGCCGTCCGGGCCGAAGGCGTGCACGGCGGTGCCGGCGACGGCCCGGGGCAGTGCGAGGGCGAGCCGGGTGTCGGGCCGGTCGGCGAGTTCGGCCCACTGTCCGGGCTCGCGGTGCAGCAGCAGGAGCAGGGCGCCCGCCTCGACCAGCGGGGCGGCGGGGTGGCCGGCCGGGTCGCGGAGGGTGTCGACGAGCTGCCAGACCCGCTCCAGCAGAGGGAGTTCGGCGATCTTGCCCTGGGCGCGCAGCCAGGACTCGACCTCGGCGAGCGCGAAGGCCGGGCTGGCGTCGGTGCCGCCGACCGGGCGCGGGAAGTCGGGGTGGCGGCGGCGCCAGTTGCTGACCGCGGCCCGGCCGACGCCGGCCAGCCGGGCGATCTCGGCGGCGGTCACTTCGGGACGGTCCGGCACGGGGGCTCCTTCGGTGGGGCTGCGACCGCACTGCGGGCGGGGGCTGGGCGCCGGGCCGGGGGTGGGCGGCTCGGGGCTGTGACCGCACAGCATAGCGACGGGCCCCTCGATCCCAGTTCACATGTGAACAGAGCTCTTTTGTGAAATCGCATTGACATGATTCACGCCCGAGTGGTGTGATCTCTCCGTCGCCACCGAACGGGGGCGGCGCCAGGAAGACCACCGATCACCGGGAGAACACCCATGTCCGCGACCCCCCGCCGCCGCACCGCCTCCCTGCTGCTGGGCGCCGCCCTGATCACGCTCACCGCGACGGCGTGCAACTCCACCGGCGGCCCGTCCGTCGCCACCGAGCCCAAGCAGAGCGCCGCCGCGAGCGCGCCCGCCGGCGGCGGCAAGCCGGCCGACGCCCCAAAGGTGGCGCAGGTCGGCGACACCATCCCGCTCAAGGGCAACGACCCGGCCGACACCGCCGAGGTGACGCTGGTGAAGGTGGTCGACAACGCCGAGGCCGACAACGAGTACGTCCACCCGGCCGACGGCAAGCGCTTCGTCGCGGTCCAGTTCCGGATCAAGGCCAGCGGCAAGAAGGCCTACAGCGACGCCCCGGGCAACGGCGCCAAGGTGCTGGACGCCCAGGGCCAGTCCTTCGGCACCACGGTCGCCGACACCAAGGCCGGCCCGAGCTTCCAGGTCCCGGCCAACATCGCTCCCGGCGAGAGCGCCCTCGGCTTCGTCACCTTCGAGGTCCCGAAGGACGTCAAGCTCGACAAGGCCCAGTTCGGCCTGGACAGCGGCTTCGCCCCGCAGACCGGCCAGTGGAAGATCGGCTGACAGCCCTGTTCACAGCCGCAGCCCCGCCCCGCCCCGCCCCACCCGGACGGACGGACGGACGGACAGCCAGGCAGACACGAAACGGCGGCCCCGGGCAGAGCCCGAGACCGCCGTGGACCACCCGAGGGGCGGACGCTACTTCTTCGCCCCCGCCAGGTCGTCGAACATCGCCGACAGGAACTCGCTGCACCAGCCCAGCAGCTCCCGCCCGACCAGCGGCTTGCCGCCGATCCGCCCGGTGCTCGGGCGCGGCACCAGCAGCTGCTGGGCCGCCGCCTTCACCTGGCTGCGCGGGTAGAGCCGGTTCAGCCGCAGCTGCTGGGACTCCCGCAGCTCCACCGGCCCGAAGCGGACGTTGGAGCCCTGGAGGGTGATGTCCGAGATCCCGCACCGCCGGGCGTACAGCCGCAGCGCCGCGACCAGCAGCAGGTTCTCCACCGGCTCGGGCAGCTTGCCGTAGCGGTCCACCAGCTCGTCCCGGACCTGCTGGATGTCCTCCTCCGAGTTGACCGCGGCGATCGAGCGGTACGCCTGCAGCCGCAGCCGCTCGCCGGGCGCGTAGTCGTGCGGCACGTGGGCGTCGACCGGCAGCTCGATCTTCACCTCCAGCGGCTCCTCCTCCGCATCCCCGCCGCCGGCCAGCGACTCGCGGAACTCCGCCACCGCCTCGCCGACCATCCGCATGTAGAGGTCGAAGCCGACGCCCGCGATGTGCCCGGACTGCTCGCCGCCGAGCAGGTTGCCCGCGCCGCGGATCTCCAGGTCCTTCATCGCGACGTACATGCCCGCGCCCATCTCGGTGTGCTGGGCGATGGTGGCCAGCCGCTCGTGCGCGGTCTCGGTGAGCGGCTTCTCCGGCGGGTACAGCATGTACGCGTAGCCGCGCTCGCGGCCGCGGCCGACCCGGCCGCGCAGCTGGTGCAGCTGGGAGAGGCCGAAGGTGTCGCCGCGCTCCACGATCAGGGTGTTGGCGTTGGAGATGTCGATGCCGGACTCCACGATCGTGGTCGACACCAGGACGTCGAACTCCTTCTCCCAGAAGTCGACGACGACCTTCTCCAGCTGGGTCTCCCCCATCTGCCCGTGCGCGGTGGCGATCCGCGCCTCGGGCACCAGGTCCTTCAGCCGGGCGGCCGCCTTGTCGATCGACTCCACCCGGTTGTGGATGTAGAACACCTGGCCCTCGCGCAGGAGTTCACGCCGGATCGCGGCCGAGATCTGCTTCTCGTCGTACGGCCCGACGAAGGTCAGCACCGGGTGCCGCTCCTCCGGCGGGGTGGTGATGGTGGACATCTCGCGGATGCCGGTGACCGCCATCTCCAGGGTGCGCGGGATCGGGGTCGCGGACATGGTGAGCACGTCCACGTTGGCGCGCAGCTTCTTCAGCTGCTCCTTGTGCTCGACGCCGAAGCGCTGCTCCTCGTCGACGATGACCAGGCCGAGGTCCTTGAACCTGGTCTCGGAGGAGAACAGCCGGTGGGTGCCGATGACGACGTCCACCGAGCCCTCGAACAGCCCCTCCAGGACGGCCTTGGCCTCGCTGTCGGTCTGGAAGCGGGACAGCGCCTTCACCGTCACCGGGAAGTTGGCGTAGCGCTCGGCGAAGGTCGAGAAGTGCTGCTGCACCAGCAGCGTGGTCGGCACCAGCACCGCCACCTGCTTGCCGTCCTGCACGGCCTTGAACGCGGCCCGCACCGCGATCTCGGTCTTGCCGTAGCCGACGTCGCCGCAGATCAGCCGGTCCATCGGGACGGACTTCTCCATGTCGGACTTGACCTCGGCGATGGTGGTCAGCTGGTCGGGCGTCTCCGCGTACGGGAAGGCGTCCTCCAGCTCGCGCTGCCACGGGGTGTCCGGGCCGAAGGTGTGGCCGGGGGCGGCCATCCGGGCCGAGTACAGCTTGATCAGGTCGGCGGCGATCTCCTTGACCGCCTTCTTGGCCCGCTGCTTGGTCTTCGCCCAGTCCGCGCCGCCGAGCCGGTGCAGCGTCGGGGCCTCGCCGCCGACGTACTTGGTGACCTGGTCGAGCTGGTCGGTCGGCACGAACAGCCGGTCGCCGGGGTGGCCGCGCTTGGCCGGGGCGTACTCCAGCACCAGGTACTCGCGGGTGGCGCCCTGGACGGTGCGCTGCACCATCTCGACGTACTTGCCGACGCCGTGCGCCTCGTGGACGACGTAGTCGCCGGCCACCAGCGCCAGCGGGTCGATCGCGTTGCGGCGGCGCGAGGGCATCCGGCGCATGTCCTTGGTGGAGGACTTCTGGCCGGACAGGTCGGTCTCGGTGATGACCGTGAGCTTCAGGTCCTCGTCGACGAAGCCGTGCTCGATCGAGCCGCAGGAGACGTGGACGACGTCCCGGGTGGGCGCCTCGGCGAGGTCGGCGACCAGGCGGGCCGGGATGCCCTCGTTGCCCAGCACCTCGGCGAGCCGGGAGGCCGGGCCGTGGCCCTCGGTCACCATGACGACCCGCCAGTCGGCGGCCAGCCGCTCCTTGGCGTCGGCGATCGCCCGGGCGGTGTCGCCCCGGTAGGCCTCGACGGCGTGCATGCCGAGGGTCAGCGTGTTGGCGTCGAACTCCAGGATGCCGTCGACCGTCGACTCGCTGGTCGCGAACGGGCTGACCGACCACCAGGGCAGTCCGATCTCGGCGGCGTGCTCGCGCACCTCGGCGAGCGAGCGCAGCGAGGCGGCGGAGACGTCGATGGCCTCCAGGTCGATCGGCCGGTCCCCGCCCGCCGCGGCCGCGACCCAGGACGCGTGCAGGAACTCCTGGCTGGTCGCGACCAGGTCGGCGGCCCGGGTGCGGACCCGCTCCGGGTCGCAGACCACCGTGACGGAGCCGAGCGGCAGCACGTCCAGCAGCAGCTCCATGTCGTCCACCAGCACCGGCGCCAGCGACTCCATGCCCTCGACCGCGATCCCCTCGGCGATCCGGTCGAGGATCTCGGCCAGCCCGGGGTGTTCGGCGGCCAGCTCGGCGGCCCGGGCCCGCACCTCGTCGGTGAGCAGCAGCTCCCGACAGGGCGGCGCCCACAGGCCGTGCTCGGCGATCTCCAGCGAGCGCTGGTCGGCGACCTTGAAGTACCGGACCTCCTCGACCTCGTCGCCCCAGAACTCCACCCGCAGCGGGTGCTCCTCGGTCGGCGGGAAGACGTCCAGGATGCCGCCGCGGACGGCGAACTCGCCGCGCTTCTCGACCAGTTCGACGCGCGCGTAGGCGGCGGCGGAGAGCCGGCGGGCCACCTCCTCCAGGTCGTACGACTCACCGCGCCGGACGGCCACCGGCTCCAGCTCGGCCAGCCCCTTGACCTGCGGCTGGAGCACCGAGCGGACCGGGGCGACGATCACCTGGACCGGCCCGGCCGCCGGGTCGTCCGCCCTCGGGTGCACGATCCGGCGCAGCACGGCCAGCCGGCGCCCGACGGTGTCCGAGCGGGGCGACAGCCGTTCGTGCGGCAGGGTCTCCCAGGCCGGGAACTCGGCGACGGCGTCGGCGGGCAGCAGCGAGCGCAGCGAGGCCGCGAGGTCCTCGGCCTCCCGGCCGGTCGCGGTGACGGCGAGCACCGGACGGCCCCGTTCCCCGGCGGCCTGCCCGGCGAGCGCGCGGGCCAGCGCGGCGATGGCGAACGGCCGGGCGGCGGGCGGCCCGACCAGGTCCAGGTGGCGGCGTCCGCCGGCCGCGGCTCCGGTGGCGGTGGCCGCCTCGATGGCCTCGGCGAGCGCCGCGTCCCGCGCGACGACATCGAGCAGTCCGGTCAGACTCATCTGGGGTCTCTTCTTCGTCCCGTGGCTGGTGCTGTCCCGGGGCGGCGAAGGCCCGCCGGGGCAACGCGAACGGCCCGGCACGCCGAGCGGCCGGGGGTCTCCAGCCTACGCCGCGGCACGGACACGCACGCGGTCCACGGCTCCGGCGGGGCCGGACCCAAGCCGGACCGGGGGCCACGCCAGGACCGCGCCGGGGCCGTACCGGGGCCCGGGGCGTCGGCCCCCGCCCGGGCCGCCCCCCAAGTTTTGTCAGGAACACATCCGGGAACGAACGGCTGGACGGACCACCGGTCCGGCCGGTGGACGAACCGACCGGAACCCGCACCGAACCGGGCACGGCCATCCGCCACGAACTGGACATACTCCTGTCACTGGCCGTCCATGGAGATCGCGCACCATGGTGAACGTGCCCGCCGCACCCAACCGTGGGGGATGGCTGTGGGGGCACTGTCGCACCCCCGATGGGGGTCGGAGGTGCGAGGCCGGGCGGCCCTGGGTGGGGGCGCCCGCCCAAGCGCCGGGAACCGTGGCGCCCTTTCCTGGAGGGCGCCACGGGTCTCGGCCTCTTTCGTTCCCGGGGCCTACCCCGTCGGCCGCCGTCCTATCCCGAACCCGGCCCCCTGTTCCGCCCCCGCCCCGCCCCGGCACGACCGGCACCCCGGCACGACGAAGGCCCCGGCCCGCCCGGCGGGGGCGGTCGGGGCCTTCGCGGCGCGCGGTCGGGCGCCCGGTCAGCGGCGGTTGTAGCTCACCGTGTGCGGGGTCGCGTAGTCGCTGCCGTCGTCCACGATGATGATCTTCGGGACGATCCGGGTCTCGTCCTCCGACGGCTTCCCGGCACCCTTCTCCACCGCGGCCGTCCCGTCGGCGGTCCCGTCGACCGTCTCCTCGGCGGGCGGCGCGGCCGGCTTCGGCGGCACCGGGCCGGTCGCCACGGGCCCGCCGATGGCCCTGGTGGCACTGCTGCCGACCACCGGCGTCCGCAGCACGGTCGCCGCCCCCTCCCGGGCGGCGGGGGCCTTGGCCCCGGCCGGAGCCGCGGGGGCCAGGGCCTTGCGCAGGTTCGCCACCGGGATCTCCCCGGTGTCCGCCTCCGAGTCCACCGGCGCGGCATCGACGACGGCGTCCGCGACGGCGTCCCGCGGCGCGGGGGTCGTGGCGGCCGCGCCGGAGGCCTGGACGGCCGCGGCGGCCGCGGCCGCCACCTCGGGCTCGATCTGGCCGACCGCCGCCCCGGTGAGCGAGGCCAGCGTGGCCTTGATGTGGTCCAGGTGCTGCTGCACCGTGTCCAGCCGGGTGTCGAACTCGCGCTGCTCGCGCTCGCTCTCCGCGTTGATCTTCTCGGCCTCCCGGCGGGCCTGCTCGATCAGCTGGTCGGCCTTGGCCTGGGCGTCCGTCTCCAGCTGCTTGATCCGGTTCAGCACGGTCTCCCGCTGCTGTTCCGCCTCCTTGACCCGGCGCTCGGCGGTCGCCGAGACCTCGGTGTCCTCGGCGTCGGCCTTGGCCTGGGCGGCGGCGAAGGTCTCGTCGGCCTTGCGGCGCCGGGTGGCCAGCTCGGCCTCGGCCTGCTCGCTGGCCTCGGCGGCGGCCACCCGCACCTTGGCGGCGTAGGCGGTGGCGGCGTCCCGGGCGGAACGGCTCTCCCGGTCGGCGTCGGACCGGATGCCCTCGGCCTCGGCCCGGGTCCGCTCCTCGGTGCGGCGGGCGGCCGCGTCGGCGTCGGTACGGGTCGTGGTGCCGTACTCCTTGGCGGCGCGGTCGGCGGCCTGGCCGGCCTCGTAGACCTCGTCCCGCAGGTCCTCGGCGAAGCGCTCGGCCTTCTCCCGGACGGCGCGCGCCTCGTTCTCGGCCATCGCGGCCAGTCCGGCGGCCTGCTCGCTGAGCACCTGGTAGTCGGGCTCCGGGGCGTCTTCGGCGGTCCGGCGGATGTCGGCCAGTCGGGCCTCCATCTGCCGGATGCCTGCGCCCAGGACGCTCAGCCGCTCCCACGCCTCGTCACGCTGCGCGGTGAGGGCGGCGAGGGCTCGGTCGACCTGCTCGGGCACGTAGCCACGGCGGGCCTGGGTGAAGCCGTACTGGGGGACGGCGTCGCTCATGGGCTCTTCCCCTCGTTTCGCGGGCTGCGGAGCCCATGATCGGACGGAACGGACGGATCCGGAACCGGTTCGGAGGCCGGGGCCGGATTCCGCCGTCGTACGGACCGGAATGTGTCGAGGACCGGACGAATAGACCCATCCTCTTGACCTATTTTGCGCAGATCCGGGCGAAACCCCAACGAGGCACGGCTGCGTCGGCATGCCGAAGGGGTCGTTCCGGACACCGGAACGACCCCTCCCACCTGCGAGGATCAGCGACGACCCGCTACAGCAGGCCGTCCCAGAACTGCTCCAGCAGCACGGCCCACCACGTGTCCGCGTTCTGCAGGGCCGCCGGGTCGATCGCGGCGAGCTGGGCCTGGAAGTCGGTCGTCCATCGACCGGCCTGGTCCGGCGTCAGCCCGTACCGGAGCCGCCACATCCGGCCCAGCAGGGCCAGCGAGCGGACGAACTCCGGTACACCGCTGTTGACGAACCGGGGCGGCTGGCCGGTTCCATCGATGTCCACGGCCACCACGTGCGCGGTGCCGTACTGGACGCACAGCTGGCGGCCGTAGTCGTTGCCCAGCACCAGGTAGCCGCCGAAGTCCGGGCCTGCGGCGAGGCCGCGCTCGGCGGCCAGCTCGGCGAGCGTCGGGATCGGACGGCCCTCCTGCGCCTGCGCCCAGAAGAACGGCCCGAAGTCGCGCGGCAGCCCGGCCCACATCAGGGTCTGGGACACCGGCTCGGGCACGCCCTGGCGGGAGACGGCGCGCTGCTCGTAGCGGAACAGGTTCTGCCCGAAGGCGGCCCCGGTCTCCTGGGCGAGCTGCTGCGGCGGCAGCGGCGGCAGCGCCTGGACCGTCCCCGGCGCGGGCGGCGGCACCCGGAACGGGCGGACCCGCTGGGCGCCGGACGCCAGCTGGTGCAGCTCGTCCAGGTGGTCGAGCAGCTCGGCCATCCCGGCCTGCCGGGAGGCATGGTCGCGGCCGTACGGGGCGGTGTGGGTGAGCCGGACGTTCGGCCAGGACGCGGCGATCATGCGGTTGCAGTAGCCGCCCGGCAGGTCGCAGGACTCCAGCTCGGTGTAGAGCTCCAGCACCTGCTCCGGCGGCACGTTGAGCCGGCGCAGGTCCTGGAGGATCTTCCACTCCGGGTGCGGGGTGCCGGGCTCGCTGCGGTGCAGCAGCTTCTGCTCCGAGCCGTCCGGGCCCCGGTAGCTGAGCGCGGCGAAGTACCCCGGGCCGACCGCGGGCACGCCCGGCGGCACCGGCGCGGGCGGCGGCGAACCCGGCACCACCGCCGGCGGGACGACCCCGGCGGCGCCGGGCGCGTTCGGGTAGCCGTAGCCGGCCGCGGGCGCGGCGGGGGCCGCCGGACCGCCGGGCGGCGGCGGGACGGCGGGGCCGCCGGACGGCGGGGTGCCCGGGTCCGCCGGGGCGCCCAGCAGCGCCGGGTCGATCGCGCCCGCCAGCTGGGTCGCCTCGTACGACGGACCGGACGCGGCCGGGCCGGCGGCCGGCGCACCCTGCGGGGCCACCGGGGCCTCGCCGCCCCGCAGGCCCGCCGGGGGCGGGGGCGGCGGGGCGGAGGCGGCGCCACGACCACCGGGGTGGGCGGCGGGCGTGCCGGAGCCCGGGGTGTGCTTCAGCCCGGCGGGCGGAGGCGGCGGCGGACCCGAACCCGCACCGCGCCCCAGCCCGGCGGCGGGGCCGGGGGAACCGGCGGGGCCACCGCGCAGCGCGGCCGGCGGGGGCGGCGGCGGACCCGAACCCGCGCCACGGCCCAGCCCGCCCTGCGGCGCGGCGGCCTCCGGGGCGCCGGGAGCCGGGACACCGGGGGCCGGAGCGCCCGGGGCCGGAGCACCGGGCAGCCCGGCGAGACCGGGCAGGCCGCCGGGCGGGGCCAGCATCGTCGGCGCGTGCTCCACCTGCGGACCACCGGCGGGCGGACCACCGGCGGGCGGGGCCACCGGGGCACCCGGCAGGCCCATCAGCCCGGGCATGGCGTCCGGCGAGGCGAGCAGCGTGGGCGCCGGCTCGGCGGCCGGGGCGGGCGCCGGCACTGGCGCCGGTCCCGGGGCCGGCGGCGCGACGGGCGGCGCCGGGGGCTGCGCGGCGGGCGGCTGGGCGGCGGGCGGCGGGACCGGGGGCATGCCGTAGCCGCCACCCGTCGGCGGCATCAGCATGGTCGCGGCCTCGGCACCCGCCGGCGCGGCGGGCTCGGGCAGGTCCGAGCCGGTGGTCCGCAGCCCTTCGGACATCAGGACGGTCGCGGCCTCGCCCTCGACCGGCGGCCGGCCGGGCACCCCAGGCGCGACGGGCGCGACGGGAGCCGCGACCGGCGGCACCGGCGCGACGGCCGGCTCGTCGTGCCCGGCCGGCGGCGCGAGCATGGTCGGCGCGTCCCCGGCGGGCCGGTCGGAGACCGGCGGCTCGGTGAGCACGGCCGGCCCGGGCCGCGGCGCCGCGGCGGGCGGCTCCTCGACGGGCGCGACAGCCGGAACGGGCGCGGGCGCGGCAGCGGCGGCCGGGGCCTCCGCCCCCTGCGGGCCGGCCGGAGCCGTCCCGAGCCGCTCCGCCTCCGCCGCGATCGCCGCGGCCCCCGCCTCCTGGAGCCACTGCGGCGGGCTGAGCAGGAACGAGGTCGCCTCCACCGGCCCGGGCGCGGGCTTCGCCGCCCCCGCCGGGTTGGCCGCCACCGGCCGCCCGTAGACCTCCTCGTACTGCCGGACCACCTCGTTGACGGGCAGCGCGGGCCAGAGCGTGCTGGCACCGGAGTCCCGGGCGATCACCAGCCGCGCCTCCCCCGAGCCGCCGCCCGCACCGCCCGAGCCGTCGGCCGGGCCCGTGGGCGCCACCGCCCAGCAGACGAAGCCCAGGTCGAACTCCCGGACCCGCACCTCGCGCTGCTGCGAGCGCGGCACCCCGCCGTTGATCCACTCCTCGGCGAGCTCCTGCGCCTGCGCGTACGTCACCACGCCCGGTTCACCCCTGTCCGCATCCTCTTCGTCCCCCGTTCCACCGCGACCACCTCGGCCACCGACACCACCGCGACCACCGACACCACCGCGAGCACCACGAGCACCGCGCCCACGCGCCTCAGCCGACCGGGACGGCCCGGGCGAACCCGCCGTCCACCATCAGCTCCGCGACCGTCTCCAGCTCCGGCGGGCTGCCGGCCAGCCGGAGCAGGAAGGCGTCGAAGTCCTCGCCGCAGGGCAGCAGCAGCCGGGCGCAGCGGTCCTCCGGCGCCTCCGGGCCGCCGGCGTCGCGGGCGTCGTCGTACAGGTGGAACCAGACCGAGCCGGTCCGCTCGCCGCGCACCTTGAGCGCGACCAGGCCGCCCTGCGCGTAGGCGATGCCCAGGTAGTCCTTGGTGAGGTGGTCGCGCAGGCACTTGTTGGCGTACACGACGTCGTCGGTGCCGTACTCCTCGGTGAGCGTCAGGAACGGCTGGTCGAGCAGCAGTCCGAGCTCGGTGTCCAGCGCCACGCCGACCGGGGCGCGGCCGCCGCCCAGCTTGAGGAAGGTGCGGTAGGCGTCGGGCAGCCGGTAGCCGAGGCGCTCCTCGGCGCGCTGCACCAGGTCCTCGGGGACGCCGATCGGGTCGCCGCCGTCCCCGGCCAGCGAGAAGTGCACCGGCCGGCGCTCCTGCAGCGGGCGGGTGCCGCGGCGGGTGTGGTCGGCGGCGGAGGTGGCCAGGCCGCCGTGGTGCCGCAGCAGCGCCTTGACCTCGACCGGGACGAGCTCCATCCGCCGCCAGCCGGGGGCGGCCCGGCCGACCGCGTGGTGCCAGGTCCAGCCGGGCGGGGTGGCGACGGCGGTCGGGAGGTCGGCCCAGAGCGGGTGGCCCTGGGTGTAGAGCGCGGCGTTGGCCGAGACGTAGTCGGTCAGCCGCAGTTCGTCCACGCCGAAGCCCGCCGGCGGGTCGGCCACCTCGGCCGCGGCGGCGGCGTACGGACCGAAGTCCGGGAAGCCGTACTCGTCCACCCTGACCCCGGCGGGGTGCCGCTCCGCGCGGACCGGGTCCGGGAACTGCACCACCTGACCTGCGTACGCCGCGTTCGGTGCGGCGGCGACGCCGGGCCGACCTGTCGTCATCTGGGAGCCCCCACTGGCTGCTGCAAAATACGGTGCTTGCTGGGCACCAGCCTAGGGCCTGCCCTCAACCCCCGGTCAGCCAGGCGGATGACGGGCCCCTGCCCCGGAGAGCCCGGAGCGCAGGCAGTGCCCCCGCCGTCACAGCCGCCCGCCCAGCGCCCGCGCCAGCGCCTCGGCCACCCGCAGCTGCCGGGCCTCGGTGAGGTGCGGGTGCAGCGGCAGGCTGAGCAGTTCGCGGGCGGCCCGCTCGGCGACCGGGAACGTCCCCTCGCGGTGGCCGAGGTGACGGAACGCGGGTTGCAGGTGGACCGGCACCGGGTAGTGCACCCCGGCGCCGATCCCGGCGGCGTGCAGCGCGGCCAGCACCGTGTCGCGGTCCCGGCCGGGGCCGATCCGCACCGGGTACAGGTGCCGGACGTGCTCGTTGCCGGGCGCGGTACGGGGCAGGGCGAGTCCGTCCAGCCCGCCCAGCAGCGCGTCGTAGCGGGCGGCGGCGGCCCGGCGGGCGGCGTTCCAGGCGGGCAGCCGGCGCAGTTTGGCGCGCAGCACGACGGCCTGCAGCGCGTCCAGCCGGGAGTTGCAGCCGAACCGTTCGTGCCGGTACCGGTCGCGGGCGCCGTGGTCGCCGGTCAGCCGGACGGCGTCGGCCAGGGCGCCGTCGTCGGTGAGCACCGCCCCGGCGTCGCCGTAGGCGCCGAGGTTCTTGCCCGGGTAGAAGCTGGTGGCCGCGATCCGCCCGTACCAGGTGCGCCCGTGCTGCCGGGCGCCCTGGGACTGCGCCGCGTCCTCCACCACCGGACGGCCGTCGGCCGCCGCCAGCAGCGGGCCCATCGGGGCGAGTTGGCCGAAGAGGTGGACGGGCAGCAGCGCGACCGCGCCGGGCAGCGCGACGGCGGCCCGTTCCGGGTCCATCAGCAGGTACTCCGGGTCGGCGTCGACGAGCACCGGGCGCAGCCCGGCCCGCAGCACCGCCTCGGCGGTGGCGACGAAGGTGTTGGCGGGCAGCACCACCCCGCCGCCGGGCGGCAGGTCCAGGGCGCGCAGGGCCAGTTCGAGCGCGTCGGTGCCGTTGGCGGCGCCCACGCAGTGCCGGACGCCGACGAAGGCCGCGTACTCCCGCTCGAAGGCGGCCACTTCGGGGCCCTTGACGAAGGCTCCGGAGGCGAGCACCCGGTCGAAGCCGGCCCGCACCTCCTGCGCCACCTCGGCGTGCGCCGCCGCCAGATCGACCAGCGGAACGCCCTCCCCCGCCGCACCGCTGCCCTGGGCCGGAACGCCCACCCCCTCCCCCGCCGCACCGCTCCCGGAACCGTGCACCACCCCGCTCACCACGCCTCCGCCCCGGCCCGGACCGCCGCGCCCACCGGCACGGTGACCCCGCCGAGTTCGAGGCTGAGCGAGGCCGCCTCCAGCAGCTGCAGCACCCGCACCCCGGCCCGGCCGTCGGTGAGCGGGGCCCGGCCCTCGGTGATGGCGGCGGCGAACTCGGCCATCACGTTGCGCAGCGCCTCCTGCTCGACCAGCGCCGGCGCGACCATCTCGCCGACCCGGTAGGAGATCAGCGCCCGGTGCCGGATCTCGTCGGTGAGCTGGTCGGGCGGGGTGAGGTCGACGCCCCGGTCGTGCACCGCCAGCCGGGCCTGCGGGTTGAGGTCGTCCCAGACCAGGGTGCGCCGCGAGCCGCCGATCAGGGTGGTGCGGACCTTGGTCGGGGAGAGCCAGTTGACGTGGCAGTGCGCGAGCGCGCCGTTGCTGAGCCGGACCGTCAGGTACGCGACGCAGGCGCGGCCGGCCCCGATCGGGTCGGCGCCCTGGGCGGACACCCCGACCGGTTCGACCCCGGGCGGCAGCACGAAGTCCAGGATCGACAGGTCGTGCGGGGCGAGGTCCCACAGCACGTCGACGTCCGGCTGCACCAGGCCGAGGTTGATCCGCACCGAGTCGAAGAACTGGACGTCCCCGATCTCCCCGCCGTGCACCAGCTCCCGGATCCGCCGCACCGCAGGGGTGTAGCAGAAGGTGTGGTCGCACATCAGCACCAGCCCGCGCCGCTCGGCCAGGTCGACCAGCTCCTCGGCCTCGGCGGCGGAGGTGGTGATCGGCTTCTCCACCAGGACGTGCTTGCCGGCCTCCAGCGCCGCCCGCACCAGCGCGTAGTGGGCGCCCGCCGGTGTGGCCACCGCGACCGCGCCGACCCGTTCGTCCGCCAGCACCCGCCGGTAGCTGGCGGTCGCCCCGACGGTGCTGTACTCCCCCAGCACCGCTCGGGCCTTGGCCTCGTCCAGGTCGCACAGCCAGTGCAGCCGCAGCGCCCGGGTGTGCTGCGCGTTGCGGACCAGCTTCGGGCCCCAGTAGCCGGCCCCGACCACGGCCAGCCCGACGGGGCGCTCGGGCACCGGCCGGGGCGGCTCGTCCGGTGCGGGTACGTGGCCGCCGGGTGCCTGGTTGGCGGCCTGCCAGTGGTCGTCCTGCGGTTCCGACGTCATCGCACGGGCCCCTTCGTTCAGCACCGGGGTGGGCGGCAGGCCCTCCCCGGTGGCCTCAACGTCCGGCGCGGGCACGGGAGTCGGGCCCGCCCGGCGGTTGCTCCGCGCGGTCGGCCGCGTCCCCCTTCGGCTCGCTGCCGGAACGGTACCGGCCGCGTACCGGCCTCCGGGGCCGTTTCGGTAAATCGGCGGACAAGTCGTGACGGACGCGTGCGCGTTCGGCCAGCATCGGGTGACCGCCGGGCCGGTCCGTGGCGCCACCGGCCGCCGCCGCACCCCGGTTGCGCGGTTGTCAGTGCCGTTTGACAGGCTTGCCCCTGAACAGGCTTGCCCCGGACGGGCCCGGTCACTCCGGCCGACACCGGGTTACCAGGAGGAGGACGACGGATGACCACCGGTGAGCCGGCGGGCCCGCCCGTGCTGCGCCACCACCGCGACAGCCTGCTGCCCGCCGTCGCCGCCGCGCTGTCGCTCAAGGGCGGCGAGGTGCACACCCTGGCGGGCGACAAGGACCCGCGCCGCCCGGTGCTGCACCACCTGGTCGCCGATTTCCTGGACGCCCTGCCGACGGAGGCCCGCGAACGGTTCACCGGCCGCTGCCCGGAGGCCGTCCTGCTCTCCCAGCACCTGGCCGCGGTCGACGGCCGGCGCTCCAAGCGCGCCGCCCGCAAGCCGATGACGCTGCACGAGGCCCGCAAGGCGCTCAAGGGCTCCCGGATGACGACCGTCCGCATCCGAGAGGAGGGGGATCCGGCGCACGGCAGCCACGCGCCGCCCTGCCGCTCCTGCGCTCCGATGCTGGAGCACTTCACCGTGCGCAGCGTCGCCGTCGGGCCGCCCGCGCACTGACCGCCCGCGCACCGGCCGGCCGAGCCGCCGGCACGTCCCCCGTCCCCCAGCCCTGGAGCCCGCCCTGAACCCGCCCATCCCGCCCGCACCGGCCACCCTCTCCCCCGCCGGCGCCCGGACCCGCCCGCGCTTCCCCGCCGACGTCGCCGCCGAGCTCAAGGCGGCCGGCTGGCACCCCGGCCGCTGGCAGATCCGGCAGGCCGAGGAGTGGGCCGACGCCCTGGTCGGGTACGGCGCGCCCACCGGCGTGACGCACGCGGTGTTCCCGGCGGCGGTGGAGGCCTGGGCCGAGTTCGGCGGCCTCGCCTTCGACCTGTCCGGCCCGGGCCGCCAGCTGGCCCGCACGCCGTTCCTGATCGACCCGCTGTGCGGCCTGCACCAGCCGCGCACCCTGCTCGACCTCGGCCGGGCGCTGGGCACCCGGCTGGCCCCGCTCGGCGAGGAGGCGTACGGGCAGGCGCTGCTGGCCGTCGACGAGGAGGGCCGGGTCTACAGCCTGGACCACACCGGCGAGTGGTTCCTCGGGCACGGCATCGACCAGGCGGTCTCCGCCCTGGTCCTGGGCACGGCCCCGGAGCGGCTGCGGACCCCGGACGAGTACTGACGAGTACTGACGGGCACCGAGGCGTACGGAGGAGGAGCACCGGGAGCGCCGGAGCGCCGGGCCCGGCTCAGCGCAGCCGCTCGGCCCGCACCGCCAGCCGGGACGGCAGCACCGCCTCGATCCGGAACCCGCCGTCCGCCTCCGGCCCGGAGGAGAAGGTGCCGCCCAGCGCGATCACCCGTTCCCGCATCCCGACCAGCCCGTTGCCCCCGCTGGGCAGCTTCGCCGCGCCCCGCTCCCCGCCCGGGCAGGCGTTCACCACGGCCACCCGCACCCCGTTCGGCGCGTACGAGAGCAGGACGGACACCTGGGCGCCGCCCGCGTGCTTGTGCGCGTTGGTCAGGCCCTCCTGGACGACCCGGTAGGCGGTCTGCTCGGCCTCGCCGGTGAACTCCTGCCGGCTGCCGCTGACCGTCAGGGTCACCGCCATCCCGGCCACCCGGGACTGGTCCACCAGCCGCGGCAGCCCGGCCAGCGAGTCCGGCTCCGGCTGCCGCTCGTCGTCCATCCGCAGCACCCCGAGGATCTCGCGCAGTTCGTTCAGCGCCTGCCGGCCGACCTCGCCCATCAGCTTGGCGCTCTGCGCCGCCTTCTCCGGGTCCTTGCCGACGATCCGCTCCAGCGCCCCGGCGTGCACCACCATCAGCGACACCCGGTGCGCCACCACGTCGTGCATCTCCCGGGCGATCCGGGTGCGCTCCTCCAGCCGGGCCCGGCGGGCGCGCTCCTGCGCCTGCTCGGCCAGCAGGTCCAGTTCGGTCTCCAGGCCGTGCGCGCGGTCCTTGAGCGACTCGATCAGCCGCCGCCGCGCGCCGACGTACAGTCCGGTCAGCACCGGGGCGACCGTCAGCCCGACCGCCACCAGCAGCGACAGCAGGATCTGACCCCACAGCGGCGGCGGGTCCACCGGCCCGTCCCCGGGCGTCATCAGCGACACCGCCATCACGGCGGCCGCCTCGGCGAAGGCCAGCGCGGACAGCGCGACCACCCGGCGGCGCCGCGAGGGCCACTCCCAGGTCGACGCCAGCGTGTACAGCGCCACCACCAGCAGCACCACGCCCAGCATTCCGGGCATCACCAGCAGCGTCACCAGCACCGGGACGGCCGGCCAGCGCCGGCGCACCACCAGGGAGCCGCCGGCCAGCGTGCCGAGCACGGCTATCCCGACCGCTCCCGCGGTGCTGACGTGGATCCGGGCGGAGAGGAAGGCGATCGTGCTGGCCGCGCACTCGACGGCGGCGAGCAACGCCAGCCCGATGTCCAGGAAAGCGCTGCGCGGCCGCTTCCACCACAAGAACGACCGGACCGGCACGCGCTCCCCAGGCGAGTTGCTCATGCCCCACAGCGTAAGCGGCAACCCCCTCCCCTCCCCACCGGGATCTCCCCGTACACCCCCCTAGGCCGTCAAGTGGTCCAGACCACAGGTGGTTTTCGGCAGCCCTGTCCGCCATCCGGCCACGTCGCGGACAGCACCCTCCCCGACACCTATGCTGGTCGCGTCGGACAGCGCGGTCCGCACGCGTCACACCCGCCACACGCGTGTGGACCTGTGACGATGAGCCGTTGCCGAACCCCACCACCACAGGGAGACAGCCGTGACCGCTCCGGTCCCCACCCCGGCGGACAGCCCCACGCCCGTCGTCGCCGATCCCGACAACGCCGCCCTGCGTGCGGACATCCGCCGCCTCGGCGACCTGCTCGGCGAGACGCTGGTCCGCCAGGAGGGCCCCCAGCTGCTGGGCCTGGTCGAACAGGTCCGCCTGCTGAGCCGCACCGACGGCGAGGCCACCGCCGAACTCCTCTCCGACATCGACCTGGACACCGCCGCGAAGCTGGTCCGGGCGTTCTCCACCTACTTCCACCTCGCCAACGTCACCGAGCAGGTGCACCGCGGCCGCGAGTTCGCCACCCGCCGCGCCCGCGAGGGCTCGCTGCTCGCGCAGACCGCCGACCTGCTCGCCGAGGCCGACGCCAAGCACCTCCAGGACACCCTGGCCCACCTCGCCGTGCGCCCGGTCTTCACCGCGCACCCCACCGAGGCCGCCCGCCGCAGCGTCCTCAACAAGCTGCGCCGGATCGGCGAACTCCTCGACCGCATCCACCGCGACGAGGTCACCTCCGGCCTGGCCGCCGCCGACCAGGCCCGCACCAGCAGCGCCAAGCGCTCCGCCGACCGCCGCCTGGCCGAGGTCATCGACCTGCTCTGGCAGACCGACGAGCTGCGCATCGCCCGCCCCGAGCCCACCGACGAGGCCCGCAACGCCGTCTACTACCTGGACGAGCTCTACCGCGAGGCCGTCCCCGAGGTCCTGGAGGAGCTGCACGAGGAGCTCGCCCGGGTCGGCCTGAGCCTGCCCGACGGCGTGCGCCCGCTCACCTTCGGCACCTGGATCGGCGGCGACCGCGACGGCAACCCCAACGTCACCCCGCAGGTCACCTGGGACGTCCTCAACCTCCAGCACGAGTACGGCATCAAGGACGCGCTCGCCGCGATCGACGACCTGCGCAACACGCTCTCCACCTCCGAGCGGCTGGCCGGCGCCTCGGTCGAGCTGCTCGCCTCGCTCAACACCGACCTGCACCTGCTCCCCGAACTCAGCCCGCGCTACAAGCGGATGAACGCCGAGGAGCCCTACCGCCTCAAGGCCACCTGCATCCGGCTCAAGCTGGAGAACACCCGCGAGCGGCTGGCCGGCGGCACCCCGCACGTCGAGGGCCGCGACTACCTCGGCACCCGCGAGCTGATCGCCGACCTGCGGCTGATCCAGGACTCGCTGCGCTCCCACCGCGGCGAGCTCATCGCCGACGGCCGCCTCGCCCGCGCCATCCGCACCGTCGAGGCCTTCGGCCTCCAGCTCGCCACCATGGACGTGCGCGAGCACGCCGAGGCCCACCACCACGCCCTCGGCCAGCTCTTCGACCGGCTCGGCGAGGAGGCCTGGCGCTACGCCGACATGCCCCGCGAGTACCGGCAGAAGCTGCTCGCCAAGGAACTCCGCTCGCGCCGCCCGCTCGCCCCCACCCCGGCCCCGCTGGACGAGGCCGGCACCAAGACCCTCGGCGTCTTCAACACCGTCCGCCAGGGCTTCGAGCGCTTCGGCGACGAGATCGTCGAGAGCTACATCATCTCGATGTGCCAGGGCGCCGACGACGTCTTCGCCGCCACCGTGCTGGCCCGCGAGGCCGGCCTGATCGACCTGCACGCCGGCATCGCCAAGATCGGCATCGTGCCGCTGCTGGAGACCACCGACGAACTCCAGCAGGCCGACCGCATCCTCGACGAGATGCTCTCCGACCCGTCCTACCGCCTGCTCGTCTCGCTGCGCGGCGACGTCCAGGAGGTCATGCTCGGCTACTCCGACTCCTCCAAGTTCGGCGGCATCACCACCTCCCAGTGGGAGATCCACCGCGCCCAGCGCCGACTGCGCGACGTCGCCCACCGCTACGGCATCCGGCTGCGCCTGTTCCACGGCCGCGGCGGCACCGTCGGCCGCGGCGGCGGCCCCTCGCACGAGGCCATCCTGGCCCAGCCCTGGGGCACCCTGGAGGGCGAGATCAAGGTCACCGAGCAGGGCGAGGTCATCTCCGACAAGTACCTGCTCCCCTCGCTGGCCCGGGAGAACCTGGAGCTGACCCTCTCCGCCACGCTCTCCGCCTCCGCGCTGCACACCGCCCCGCGCCAGGCCCCCGAGTCGCTGGCCCGCTGGGACGCCGCGATGGACCAGGTCTCCGAGGCCGCCCACACCGCCTACCGCGGCCTGGTCGAGCAGGAGGACCTGCCGAAGTACTTCTTCGCCTCCACCCCGGTCGACCAGCTCGCCTCGCTGCACCTGGGCTCCCGCCCGTCCCGCCGGCCCGACTCCGGCGCCGGCCTGGACGGCCTGCGGGCCATCCCGTGGGTGTTCGGCTGGACCCAGTCCCGGCAGATCGTCCCCGGCTGGTACGGCGTCGGCTCCGGCCTCGCCGCCGCCCGCGCGGCCGGCCTCGGCGACGTGCTGGACGAGATGTACGGCGAGTGGCACTTCTTCCGCAACTTCCTGTCCAACGTCGCCATGACGCTGGCCAAGACCGACCTGCGGATCGCCCGCCACTACGTCGAGCAGCTGGTGCCCGGCGAGCTGCACCACGTCTTCGACGAGATCAAGGCCGAGCACGCGCTCACCCTGCGCGAGGTGCTCCGGCTCACCGGCGAGAGCGAACTGCTGGAGCACAACCCGGTGTTGAAGCAGACCTTCGCCGTCCGCGACGCCTACCTCGACCCGATCTCCTACCTCCAGGTCGCGCTGCTGCGCCGCCAGCGCGAGGAGCTCTCGGCCGGGCGCCAGGACGACCCGCTGCGCGCCCGCGCGCTGCTGCTGACCGTCAACGGCATCGCCGCCGGCCTGCGCAACACCGGCTGACGGCCGGCCCGAGAACGGCCGAGGGCCGGTGTCCCGTCGGGGACAC
>NZ_JBHUAL010000071.1:0-38332 GCF_042789775.1 Kitasatospora sp. NPDC056800
CGCCGTCGGGCGCGGGCCGGGCCGGGGCGGCACCGCAGGGGATCAGTGCCGGGCAGGGATCAGTGCCGGGAGGGGAGGACGCAGCGGAAGCTGGAGGCGGCGGCCGGGTCGCCGTGGCCCCGGTAGCGGGACACCTCGGGGTAGCGGCACAGGTCGCGGTCGACGCTCCGCCCGGTGGCGTCGAGCAGCGTGGCGGGCAGCGTCTGCGGCGCCTTGCCCTGCTCGACCCAGGCCGTCAGGGCGGCGAGGTCGTCGGTCGTGCCGCCGCCCTTGTTGAGGCCGCAGTGGGCCGTGCCCGGGGCGAGGAAGAGGCGGTAGAAGTCGTCGACCCGCTTGCCGCCGCCCATCGTCCGCTCGACCTGCCGGCGGTAGTCGACGGTGCCCTGGGCGGGGATGAACTGGTCGGCCTGGCCGTGCCAGGTCAGGAGTTTGCCGCCGGCGTCGCGGAAGGCGGACAGGTCGGGGTCGTCGGTGCCGATGATCCGGCCGTACTCGGTCCGCGACTGCTCGAACAGCCGGGTGAACTGGTCGTAGGTGATCGTCGAGACGTCGAACGAGGGCTGCTTCTTCAGCCAGTTCGTGACCCAGAGCCGGGGCACCGGGAACGGCGCGCCCCGCACCTGGCCGTCCGCGTCGGGCGCGGTGGTGCCGGCCAGCCCCGCCAGGTCGGCACCGACCGGGACGCCGGACCAGAGCCTGCGGCCCGTGGCGGTGCGCGGACCGTCCCAGATCTTGCGGACGACGGCGGCGTCGGCGGCCGTGATGGTCAGCTCCTTCCCGTCGCAGACCACCGTGGTGCCGATCAGCCGGCGCGGGTCGAAGTCGCACCGCGACGCGTCGTTGACCAGCTTGTCCTCGGCTCCGTCGAGCGGGTCGCAGGCCGCGACGGCGGCGTCCGTGAAGGCCTTGAACGCGCAGGCGGACGGGTAGGTCTTCTCGTTGTTCATGACCACCTGCGGCCACAGGGTGGCGACTTCGAACTCGTCCCAGCTGACGGCGGGCGCGTTGGCGAGGATGCCGTCGAAGTCGTCGGGGTAGCGCTGGGCCTCCAGGTAACCCTGGCGCCCGCCGGTGGAGCACCCGTTGAAGTAGGAGTAGGAGGCCGGACTGCCGAAGTGCGCGGCGACCACCCGCTTGCCGACGATCGCCGCCTCGTGCTGGGAGCGGGACGCGAGGTTGTTCAGCAGCGCGGTGTCGACCTCGCCCTTCGCGTTCAGCGCCCAGCCGGCGTCCACGGCATCGGCGAGCCCGCCATCGGTGGTGGTCGCGGCGTAGCCGTTCTTGACCGCGGTGCCCATCCCGACGCCGTTGTCCCCGGCGGCGAAGGCGCTTCCGCCGAGCGCCTGAAAGCGACCGTTCCAGCCGCTGACGGGCAGCCAGATCCGCACCCTCGCATGGTCGTTGTCGCCCGGGTGGGTCAGGGTGACGGTCACCTCACAGAAGGCGGGGACACCGGTGACCGTGCCGCCCACCACCCCGGTTCCGTCGATGGTCCCGCCGTCCCGGCGGGCCGCCGTCACGGACTCCACCGCCGTACCGGCGGGGGCCCGCACGGCCGGCGCCGAACAGTCGACCGGCGCGGGCAGGGAGCCGTACGGGGTCTCCGCCACTGCCGCCGGCAGGTGCACCGCGGCCAGCGCCGCGCCGGTCGCGAGCACGATCAGGAATCTCTTCATGGGTATCCGTCCAGGAAAAAGGTGGGCATGCGCCCGGCCGCCAAGGAGCGCGTGCGGGGCGTACGGGCAGGGCTGGTCGAAGGACAAGGTGTTTCCGGTCGAGGCGGTGACGATCCGACCGGTGACGGCTGCGGGCCGACGCTCCTCGGGCAGTCGCCGCAAGTGGCGCTTCTCAGCCCAGGTTCAGCTCAAGCAGCCGGTGCGTACGGGTGGCTCTCGCAGGTACGCCGGGTCGGGCTGTTCTCATGTCCGTCACCGGTTCAGCAGGTGACGATGCTGGCACGGTCGCGCCCGGCCTGTCAACGAGACGGCGAAGGGGCCCCGGCGGCACCGGCCGACGCGGGAGCCGGAGCGAAAGGAGCCGTGGCAGAGGGCAGTTGCCGGCCGCCGCCCGCCGGGCGCGCACATATCCGCTGCCGGCTATCGGCGGTGCCTGCTACAGTCGCAGCGACCTGTAGTCGTGTGATCGAGGAGTGGCAGACGTGGCGGGTGACGACGACATCTCCGGGTGAGATCCGGATCTGACGGCCACCGGCCGGTGCTTCAGGAGCGCCGCCGAGGTGGTCCGTTTCGTCGTACCCCTTCTCCGCACGTCTGCCCAGGGCAGAGGTCTACCTTCCTGCCCTCATCCCTTCGAGGTCATCCCCGTGTCCAACGTGTCCAACGCCGCCGTCGTCTGCTCGAACCTCTCCTTCGCCTGGCCCGACGACACCCCGGTCTTCCAGGACCTGTCCTTCACCGTGCCCGCGGGCCGGACGGGCCTGGTCGCCCCCAACGGCGCCGGCAAGAGCACCCTGCTCAAGCTGATCGCCGGCGATCTCAAGCCCGCCACCGGCTCGGTGTCGGTCACCGGGCGGCTCGGCTACCTCCGCCAGAGCCTGCCCCTGACCTCCGACCTCACCGTCGCCGAGGTGCTCGACGTCGCCGCGGTCATCCGGGCCATCGACGCCGTGGAGTCCGGGGACGTCGACGAGCGGCACTTCACCACCATCGGCGACGACTGGGACATCGAGGAGCGCACCCGCGCCCAGCTCGACCGCCTCGGCCTGACCGACCTCACCCTGGACCGCGGCCTGAGCACGCTCAGCGGCGGCCAGATCGTCTCCCTCGGCCTCGCCGCCCAGCTGCTCAAGCGCCCCGACGTGCTGCTGCTCGACGAGCCGACCAACAACCTCGACGCGGAGGCCCGGCACAAGCTCTACGACGTGCTGGGGGAATTCAACGGCTGCCTGCTGCTGGTCAGCCACGACCGCGCTCTGCTCGACCGGATGCAGCACATCGCCGAGCTCGGCAACGGCGAACTGCGCTTCTACGGGGGCGACTTCACCGCGTACGAGGAGGCCGTCCGGGCCGAGCAGGAGGTCGCCGAGAAGAACGTCCGCAACGCCGAGCAGGAGCTGAAGCGGGAGAAGCGGGAGATGCAGCAGGCCCGCGAACGCGCCGAGCGCCGTCAGAGCAACGCCGCCCGCAACCTCAAGAGCGCCGGCCTGCCCCGCATCTTCGCCGGGAACATGAAGCGCGGCGCCCAGGAGTCCGCGGGCCGGGCCGGCCAGATGCACGCCGCCCGGGTCGGCGAGGCCAAGGCCCGGCTGGACGAGGCCGGGCGCGCCCTGCGCGAGGAGCAGCGGCTCTCCCTGGAGCTGCCCGACACCCAGGTGCCCGCCGGGCGCAACCTCTTCCTCGGCGAGGGCCTGCAGGTCCACCACGCCGGCCGCCCGGTGTTCGCCGACGGCGGCGTCGACCTGAGCGTCCGCGGCCCCGAGCGCATCGCGCTGACCGGGCCCAACGGCGCGGGCAAGAGCACCCTGCTGCGCCTGGTCACCGGCGAACTCACCCCGGACAGCGGGGAGATCAAGCGCAACGACGGGCGGATCGCCTACCTCTCGCAGCGCCTGGACCTGCTGGACCTCGACCGCACCGTGGCGGAGAACTTCGCCGCGTTCGCCCCGGAGCGGCCCGAGACGGAGCGGATGAACCTGCTCGCCCGCTTCCTGTTCCGCGGCGCCCGCGCCCATCTGCCGGTCGGGGTGCTCTCCGGCGGCGAGCGGCTGCGCGCCACCCTGGCCTGCGTGCTGTGCGCGGAGCCGGCCCCGCAGCTGCTGCTGCTCGACGAGCCGACCAACAACCTCGACCTGGTCAGCGCCGGGCAGTTGGAGAGCGCGCTGAACTCGTACCAGGGCGCCTTCCTGGTGGTCAGTCACGACGAGCGCTTCCTCGCCGAGATCGGGGTGAACCGCTGGCTCCGGCTGGCCGACGGCACGCTGCGGGAGACGGGGGCGCCCGCGGTGTGAACCGCCGCCGTGTGACGCGGCCCGCCCGAGGCTCGGTGCCCGGGCGGGCCCACCCCCTCACGTCGGAAGGTTTCCCGTGTTCCCCCTGTCCCAGAACGCCCTGCTCGCCCATGACCTCGTCCGCGTCCTCGGCGGTCGTCGCGTCCTCGACGGCGTCGGCCTGACCGCCGCCCCCGGCCACCGGATCGGCCTGATCGGGGAGAACGGCGCCGGCAAGTCCACCCTGCTGCGGGTGCTCGCCGGCGTGGACGAACCCGACGCGGGAAGCGTCTCCCGCCCCGATGACCTCGGCTTCCTGCACCAGGAGATGCCCTTCGACCCCGCCGCGACCGTCGCCGCCGTCCTGGACGACGCGCTGCGCGAGGCCCGCGAGGACCTGGTGGAACTGGACCGGCTCGGCGCGGAGATCGCCCGGCTCCCGGAGTCCGACCCCGGCCACCCGGAACTCCTGGACGCCTACGGCAGGCGGCTGGAACAGGCCCGGCACCGGGAGTCCTGGGACGCCGACCGCCGTGCCGCCCTGGTCCTCGACGGGCTGGGCCTCGGCGCACCGGCCCTCGGCCCGCTCGGGCACGACCGCACGCTCGGCTCGCTGTCCGGCGGGCAGCGCGGCCGGCTGGCCCTCGCGGCGCTGCTGGTCCGACGGCCGTCCGCGCTGCTGCTGGACGAGCCGACCAACCACCTCGACGACGGCGCCGCCGCCTTCCTGGAGGAGCAGGTCCGCGCACTGCCCGGCACCGTGGTCGTCGCCGCCCACGACCGGGCGTTCCTCGACGCCGTCTGCACCCACCTGGTCGACCTCGACCCGGCGGTGGACGGACCGGTCCGCTACGGCGGCAACTACAGCGCCTACCTGGGCGAGCGGCGCGCCGAGCGGGACCGCTGGGAGCGGCGATTCGCCGAGGAGCAGCAGGAGTTGGCGCAGCTGCGCCACGCGGCCGGCGTGACCGCGCACCTGGTCGCACCGGACCGGGGGCCGCGCGACAACGAGAAGATGGGCTACGGCCACCGGGCGGGCCGGGTGCAGAACCAGGTCTCCCGACGGGTGCGCAACGCCGCCCGCCGACTGGAGGAGCTGGAGCGCGCGCAGGTCCCCGAACCGCCGCGCCCGCTGCGGTTCGCCGTCGAATCCCTGGCGGCGGACGCCCACACGCCGTCCGACACCGGCGAGGGCCTCCGGCCCCTGGTGTCGCTCCGGGACCTCCGGGTGCCCGGCCGACTCGCGCTCGAAAGCCTGGACGTCGCCCCGGACGACCGTCTGCTGGTCACGGGCGACAACGGGACGGGCAAGTCGACGCTGCTCGCCGTACTCGCCGGCCACCTCGCGGCCGAGGGCACGGTGCACCGGCACCCCGGACTGACGGTCGGACTGCTCACCCAGGACACCGAGTTCGACCGGCCCGACCGCACCGTCCGCGACACCTACGAGCAGGCGCTGGGCGCGGCGCGCGCCGAGCGGGTGCCGCTGGGATCGCTCGGCCTGCTGCACGCGGCGGACCTGGACAAACCCGTCGGCCGGCTGTCCGTCGGGCAGCGCCGCCGGCTCGCACTGGCGCTCCTGGTGGCCGAACCGCCCCCGCTGCTGCTGCTCGACGAACCCACCAACCACCTCTCCCCGCGCCTCTGCGACGAACTGGAGGAGGCCTTCGGCACCGGTCCCGGCGCGATCGTCCTCGCGAGCCACGACCGCTGGCTGCGCCGACGCTGGCAGGGCCGCGAGCTGCGGCTCGACCCGGCGGGCGCCACCCGTCATTGCCCCCCGGCACAGTCACCTGCCAGCATGGTGATGTGAACCTTGACCATGTCTTCGTCTGCGGGCACCCCGCCCTGGACTTCGCCGCTACGCTCCGTGCACGGCGCACGGTCCGGTTCGAGATGTTCGTGACGCCGGAGCGCCTGAACGCCTGGTACCTGGACTGCGGCCTGGTGGACACGATCACTCCCGGTGACGAGCAGGACGTCCGCGAGGCGACCACCGTCCGCGAGGCCGTCTACCGGCTGATCACCAACCGCCGGCTCGGCGAGCCCTTCGACCGCGAGGCACTCGCCGTACTCAACGGCGCCGCGCGCAAACCGCCCGTGACACCGCAGCTCACCCTGACCGGACGGCACAACGAGGCGACCCCCGAGCAGGCGCTGGCAACCGTCGCGCGCCAGGCGGTCGAACTCCTCAGCGGCCCGGACGTCCCCCTGCTGAAGGAGTGCGGCAACCCGGAGTGCACCCGGGTCTACATCGACCGCTCCCGGGGCATGCGCCGCCAGTGGTGCGGCATGGACTCCTGCGGCAACAAGATCAAGGCCGCCGCCTACCGCGCCCGGAAGAAGACCCCGTCCGCCACGACCGCCCGATAGCCCCCTCCGGCCACGGCCACGGCCCCGCAGCGCGGGTCCGTGGCCGCTCGGCGTCGAACGCGCTCGGCGGGGCTGTCCGACCGGTCAGGTCCCCTCAGGCCCGGCGGCGGCCGCCGCCGGCGAGGCGGCGGTCCCGGCGGCTGCGGCGGACGGACGCCCCGAAGGTGACGATGGAGATGCTGATGATGGTGACGCTGACGACCAACAGGACGAGGTCGGCGTTGGGCACCTGGGTCATGGCGACGGTGACGGCCGCCAGGAGGATGCAGACGCCCAGGCCTTTGAAGACGTTCATGGTGTTCTTTCGGGCTACTTCCACGCGGAGACGCGTGTCATGTACGACTTGATGACGGAGGAGACGAGCCAGTAGGTGCGGACCACCGTGAAGACGAGTTCCGGGATCAGCAGGGCCTCGACGATCATGGCCTTGGGGCCGAGCTTGCGAACCCGGAGCGCCGGGTAGAGGACCCAGAAGCCGATCATCGCCCAGAACAGCGGCGCGTGGCTGACGCCGAACCGCGCCATCGCGGACACCTGCTTGGTGCCCCAGCCGAGGATGTAGGCGGAGGCGATGAGCCCCATGATCAGGGTGCTGATCGAGTGCCAGGTGAACTTCGTCCAGCCGCGGGCGCGCAGGGTGTCGACCGTGCCCCGGGACCAGCGTTCGCGCTGCTGGATGAGCTCGCGCAGGGTGGGCATCAGGTCGGTGTAGGCGATGCACAGCTCGTTGGCGGTGACCTTCCAGCCGGACTCCTTGAGCGCCAGCGTGGTCTCGTAGTCCTCGACGAGGTTGCGGTGGTCCTCCCAGAAGACCTCGCCGCGCCAGTCGATGAGGGTCTGCAACGCCTCGGCCCGGTAGAAGCTGCCGGCCCCGGACATGGTGTGCACGTCGGCGCGGTAGCGGGCACTGGCCGCCCGGCCGTACTCGATGATCTGCATGCCGAGCAGGTAGCGCTGCCAGGGGTTGCGCCACAGGCCGGTGCGGCCGAGGCAGGAGGCGCTGACGCCGCCGAGCTCGGGGTCGGAGGAGATGACGTTGCGGGCCCGCTCGATGAACCGGTGGTGCAGTTCGGTGTCGGCGTCCATCACCAGGACGTGGCGCACCGCGCCGGTCAGGCGCCCGCCGACCGCCTCCCGCAGCCACTCCAGTCCATGGTTGAGGGCGCCCGCCTTCTTGTGCGGGTTGTTGTCCAGATTGAGCACGACCGTCGGCGGGGTGCGCTCGTCGTCCGCGAACCGCTGGGCGAACTCCCGTGTGCGGTCGGTGGAGTTGTTGACGACCACGATGATGAGGTCGGGGCGCCGGCTCTGCTTGGCCAGGGAGTCCAGCGACGTCAGGACGCCGACCTCCTCGTTCCGGGCGGGAACGAGGATCACCGTGTCGTAGAGGGCGGTGCCGGCCGCGGGGGCGACCCGACCCCGACGGTGCCGGCTGCGCGAGGACCGAGCCTCCTCGATGGGCGCGCTGGGCGCGGCGGTACCTGACACGGTACGAACTCCCCCGTTTTGACGGCGCGGTAGTCAACGCCGTTCACTCTGTGTGCATCCTGTGATGGTCCGGGAGAGGATATCGCCCCAAAATGTAGATGGTTCAACGGCCCGGCGCGACACACTCCAGTGGGGGAAACGCAGCGCGACCACACGCTCCCCCACCGTGATACCGGCTGCTCAGACGCTCAGCCAAAGGACGCCAAATCGGACAGATCACCCCCGGCGTTAACGTCCGCGAACGTGGCCGACACCACATATCCATTCCTTCCCCCACCTGCCTCTGGGAGGCGTTAATGCCGATCCAACCTCGTTCAAGCACCTTAAAAGAGGAGTCAAAGGCATGGATAAGATGAGCCCGAATTGATCGATCCGATGCGAAGCGTGTACGTACTGACGCCTTCCGCATCCCCCTGTGCATCCCCCTCGGAGGAGCAGTCGTGACCCGTCCCACCCCGCACACCCGCACGCGGGCCGCACTCGGGACCGCCCTCCCTCTGGTCATGCTCGCCGTCGGCGCGGGCGCCTGCGCGTCCGACGGCAAGCCGTCCGGACCGGCGGCCGCCCACGGAGCGGAGAAGCAGCAGGCCCCTGCCGCGACTCCCGTCCCCACGCCCACCGCCCCGCCCGGCCCGCCCGGCGTCCTGTTCGACGCCTTCCACTACACCGGTGCCGAGGACCCGGCCCTGGCCTCACACGGCTGGACCGTCCGCACCGACGGCGGCGGCCCCGGCGTCCGCGACACCTGGTCCAAGGAAGGCCTCTCCTTCCCCACCGTGGCCGACGCCCAGAGCGGCCAGGCCATGCGGCTGCGCGTCACCACCGACGGCACCCCCAAGGGCACCAAGCAGGTCGAGGTCGGACGCACCGCGGGCGAGTCCCTCAACGGCACCATCGCCGCCCGGGTCTTCTTCAGCGACAAGCCCACCGACGGCCGCGACGGCGACCACATCATCCAGACCGTCTACGCGATCTCGCCCGACCACAACTCGAAGAAGTACAGCGAGTTGGACTTCGAGTACATGCCCAACGGCGGCTGGGGCGCCCCCGGCCCCCGGCTCGACACCACGAGCTGGCGCAGCGCCGCCCAGAACGACCGGGACACCCTCGCCACGAACAAGAGCGTCGCCGGCTGGCACACCCTGATGCTCACCGCCGACGCCGGGAAGGTCACCTACTCCGTCGACGGCAAGACCCTCTACAGCAGCGGCAGCAAGTCCTACCCGCGCGAGCCCCTGAGCATCCGGTTCAGCTCCTGGTTGATCGACCTCCCCACGACGCCGTCCGGCACCCGGACCTGGGACATGAACGTCAACTGGCTCTACTATCAGGCCGACAAGAAGGTCCCCCTCGCCGAGGTCGAGAAGGCCGTCGGCGGCTTCTACGCCGCCAACACCACCTTCGTGAACACCCTCCCCAAGAACTGATCCCCTGTCCGACATCCCCGGCCGACAGAAGACAAAGGCCGGGCACGCCCCGCGGGTCGGCATGAGCCTTGACCCGGAACGCCACGAAAGCGTCAACGACGCCGGTGAATCCCCCTTGTATTACGGCATTCCGCCGTTCAGACCTCCGTAGTTGGCGGTCAGGGCCGCCGCGAAGGCGTCCGGGATGCCATGGAGCCAAAAGGCCATCGAGACATACGACTCCAGTGCGCCCGACACCTCGAGGAAGGGTCCGAACCGCTCGCGCCATTCGTTCCGCGTGGCCGCATCCGGAAATCCCCGGAAAACCGCGACCTCGGGATCCCTCTCGCCCCAGCACCCCCACCGTCCGGAAGGGCCGGTCACCGCGATGACATTGGCGGAAACCGCGATCGACTCCGCGAAATCATCGTCCGACGTGAAGCCGATCCTCTCCCAGTAGTCGTCCATGCCCGCGTCGACGGACAGCGACACCGCCGGGTACGTCCCGCACTCCGGAAGGTAGAACTCGTCGGCACCGGGCTTGAGAACCAGCAGGTCGATGCGGTCGTCGCCGTGCCACCGGGCCATCGCGCAGAGCGCCGGCCAGAACTCCCGGGTGAGGACCGCGTCGAACTCGCAGAACAGCGAATCCCCCGCGTTCTTCCGGAAAACCTGGCCGGGCAGTCTGGCGTCGAGGTCGAAGACGGACGCGCTGCGGGAGCGGACATCGAGGTAGGCGTCGCGATCGACCATGACCGAGTCTTCCGTTGCCGCCATTCGTCCCCCACCCTGATCCTGATATCCGCGTTCTTGGATTCCGCATTGTAGTAGTCGGCCGACGGAAATCAGGCTGCCCGCACCCCCCAGCCGACGCCGTCCCCGTCGGTTCCGGCCGCGAACGGCGCCCTCGCCGACCGCGTGAACCGCCGGGTCAGCGCTCGCGCCCCCGGGCCTTGAGGGGGACGGTGGGGAGTTCCGGGGCGGGGAGGCGGGCGCCGGCGTAGCCGTGGACCTCGCCGAAGCGGGTGCCGGCCATCCAGTCGGTGCGGGCCTGGGCGATGTCGTCGGTGGTGCGGCCGATGAAGTTCCACCACATGACGATCTTCTCGTCGAAGGGCTCGCCGCCGAGGAGGAGGACGGCGGCGTCGCCGTCGGCGCGGAGGGGGAGGTCGGGGCGGCCGCAGCCGAGGTAGAGCATGGAGCCGGGCTCGACCGGGACGCCGTCGACGTCTACGCGGCCGGACATGGCGAGGACGGCGTACTCGAAGTCGGGGACGAGCGGGAGGCGGAGGTCCGCGCCGCCGGTGAGGGCGAGGTCGGCGCCGACCAGCGGGGTGTGGGTGGTGCCGGGAGAGGTGGCGGTGTCGAGGGTGCCGAGGATGACGGTGGCGCGCAGGCCCGGGGCGGTGACCACGGGCAGGTCGGGGTGGTGCTCGAAGGTGGGGGCGAGGTGGAGGCCGGCCTCCGGGAGGGCGACCCAGAGCTGGGCGCCGTGCAGGTGGCGGGCGTGCGGGCGGGGGGACTCCTCGGAGTGGGAGATCGCCCGGCCGGAGGTCATCAGGCCCAGCTCGTACGGCCGGACGGTCTGGAGGCTGCCCAGGCTGTCGCGGTGCAGCACCTCGCCCTGGTGGAGCCAGCTGACCGTCTGGAGGCCCATGTGCGGGTGCGGCGGGACCTGCATGCCGGGCTCGTCGGCGATGTCGTCGGGACCGTAGTGGTCCACGAAGCACCAGGCTCCGACCATCCGGCGGCCGAGGTTGGGCAGCAGGCGGCGGACCACCGTGCCTGTGCCGAGCGTGAACTGACGGGCCGTCAGCAGGTCCTTCGCCGGGCCGGCGCCGGCCTCGCGGCCGCAGCTGGTCGGGGCCGGCTTGAGGTCGAGGTTGCTCATCGCGGTTCCACCACCGTACGGAGAGGGGCCGGGCGGGGTCCTCGGCTCCTCGGAGGACACCGTCACCGATCACGGAGGACACCGTCACCGATCATCCGCCACGGTGCGGGGTTCCTCCACCTGTGCCCGGCCATCCGGCGGCGCCGTCACCGGCGACGGGCCGCCGGACCCCGGGGCGCTCAGTGCCCGCAGGCCCACCAGGCGTCGGCCGCCGCCTTCTCGGCGAGCCCCCGCAGGTTGCGGACCGCCTCGGCCGGGTCCTCGGCCCCGTAGACCGCCGAGCCGGCCACGAACACGTCCGCGCCCGCCTCCGAGCAGCGTTCGATCGTGCTGGCCGCGACGCCGCCGTCCACCTGGAGCCACAGCTCCAGGTCGTGCTTGGCGATCAGCTCCCGGGTGCGGCGGATCTTCGGCAGCATGATGTCCAGGAAGGCCTGGCCGCCGAAGCCGGGCTCGACGGTCATGATCAGCACCATGTCGAGCTCGGGCAGCAGGTCCTCGTACGGCTCGATCGGGGTGCCGGGCTTGAGCGCCATCGAGGCGCGGGCGCCCTTGGCGCGGATCTCGCGGGCGAGGCGGACGGGCGCGGCGGCGGCCTCGACGTGGAAGGTGACCGAGCCGGCGCCGGCCTCGACGTACTGCGGGGCCCAGCGGTCCGGGTCCTCGATCATCAGGTGGAGGTCGAGCGGGATGTCGGTGGCGCGGGCGAGCGACTCGACCACCGGGACACCGAGGGTGAGGTTGGGCACGAAGTGGTTGTCCATGACGTCCACGTGCAGCCAGTCGGAACCCCGGACGGCCTCGGCCTCGTCGGCGAGCCGGGCGAAGTCCGCGGACAGGATGCTGGGGTTGATCTGGGCCATGACCGACTACCTTCGTACGAGGGCTTGCGAGGGCTCGGCGCCCCCGGAGCGGGCACCTCATCCCATCATCCCGTGACGTGCCGCCGCCGACCGCACGGCGCCGCCCCCGCGTGACCGTCATCACACCCCCTCGGGGGTTACCGGGGCCTTCCCCGTGGTCATCAGCCCTTGTACGGTCCACGCACCTGCCAGGTGAACGGTCCACGCTCCTGCCGCGTGACCGGTCCACGCATCCGCCGCGGCTCCCGCCGGGCCGTCGTCCCGACCAGCCGAGCGCCCCGGCCCGCCCGGGGCTCCGTCCGAGGAAGGTCCCTCGATGACCGATCTCGTCCACCCCGCCCGCGCGTTGTGGTGGCTCTTCGAGCCGGTGCACGCCGTCACCTACTTCCTGCCCGAGGGCCGATCCGCCTTCGAGGAGGCCGGTCTGCACGGCCGCCTGCACGGCTACTTCGCCACCCGCGCGGCCCCGCTCGGCGCGGTGGACGCCCCGCCGGTCACCGCCGCGTTCTTCAACTTCGCTCCGGCGATGGTCGAGCGGGCCCTGCCGGAGGTGTGGAACCACGCGAGCCCGGAGGAGGCGCTGGCCGTTCGACTGAAGGCCTCGGCGACGATCCTGGGCCGGCTGCTGGAGCACGTGGACAAGAACCAGGTGGAGCTGGTCGCCGAGACCCTGGAGCAGGCCGCCACCCGGCTGGACTGCGCCGGCCGGGTGCTGGCCGCCGCCAACGCCGCGCTGCCCCGCCCGAGCGGCCTGTACGAGCGGCTCTGGCAGGCCGCCACCGTGATGCGCGAGCACCGCGGCGACGGCCACGTGGCCGCCCTGGTGGCGGCCGGGCTGGACGGCTGCGAGGCGCTGGTGGTCCGCTGCGCGATGGACATGCGGCGCGAGATGATCCAGCCGCTGCGCGGGTGGACGGACGCCGAGTGGGAGGCGGCCGCCGAGCGCCTGGTCGAGCGCGGCTGGCTGACCGCCGAGGGGACGGTCACCGAGCTCGGCCGGATCCGCCACCAGACCCTGGAGGCCGCCACCGACCTGGCCGCCGCCCGGGTCTGGGACGACTACCCGCGCGCCGAACTCGACCGGCTGGCGGCGGCGTTGAAGCCGATCTCGGCGCTCTGTCGCAGCGAGCTGCCGATCAACCCGATGGGGCTGCCGGACAACCAGTGACGGCCGGCCCGCGCCGTCGGGACGAGGGCCCCGCCAGGGCCCGTCCGCGGCCTCAGGACGAGAGCGCCCCGGGCGGGCCGAGCACGATCGCCCGCCCGGCGTAGAACCGCCCGAACGACCGCCACGGCACGCGCGCGAAGGCCTGCGACTCCCCCGGGAACCCGGAGGGGTTGTGGACCAGCAGCGCCGTGTCCGTGGCGCCCACCGCCAGCACCAGGTGCCCGCCGCGCCGCACCGGCTCCGGCCCGTACGGCTCCCGGATCGACGGGTGCACCGAGACCATCACCAGCCGGCCGCCGACCACCTCGGCCGACACCTCCTCGGGCGTCAACTCCCGGGCCCGCGCGGCCAGTCCCCAGCGCCGCTCGACGTACCCGGCGAACGGCGCGTGGATCAGTCCGCGCAGGCCGTCGCCGTCCCGCAGGTACGCGCCGGCCGCCAGGCACTCCTCCGCGAGCGCCATCGCCGCCGGGTTCACGCCCCACCAGTGCGCCAGTGCCATCCGCAGGCAGGCCACCCCGCACAGCCGCCAGGACCACCACGCGTACTCCTCCGCGCTGGCCGCTCCGGACTGCCCCCAGCGCGGGTCGGCGGACGCGTCCAGCCGCCCGTCGACGATCTCCCGCACCAGCTCCGCCGACTCCCACTGCGCGCGGTACGGCACCTCGTGCACCACCCGTACCGGCCGCGCCGGCGCCTCCGGCCGCGCGTCGCCCCGATCCACCATCCCCCGACGCTCTCACGGCGCGGCGGCCGGGCGGCTCACGACACTCCCTGCGCGGCCGTACTCAGGCGCCGGTCCCCGGCTCGGCCGGCTCCACCCCACCGGACTCCGGCTCCCGGTAGGCCAGCCGCTGCGACGCCCGCCGGCCGCGCGCCTCCAGCGGCAGCGAGCCGGTGGCACCGGCCAGGCCGAACGGCGGCATGTCGAAGTAGATCGCCTCGTACCCGCCCTGCGGCACGATGTACGTCTCGTGCCAGAGCCCGACGTGGCCGCGCGCCTTCCCCTGCCGCAGCTTGCGGTTGACGATGCCCCACACGGTGTGGTGGAAGCCGTCCGACGCGCTCGCGTAGCCGTACAGCTTCTCCTTCGACTCCCAGTACTGGACGACGTAGTAGGTGCGCGGCGAGGCTGTGAGCAGGACGCGGCCGCGCAGGCCGCGCTCGGGGGCGCGGCGCAGCTCGTACAGCATCCGGAGCATCGAGAACATCACCGGGCCCCAGTGGTGCACGGCCCAGAAGCGGTTGATCCGCATGCCGATCAGCAGCACCACGGTGTCGCCGGTGGCGGCGGCCGTGGTGTAGCCCGGCTGCGGCTTGGCGAACAAGGACATCTCTGCCTCCCGTGCCCGTGCCGATGTAATCGGTGATTACATCAGCGCGGAATGGCCCGGTCAAGGCTCGTCCAGCGCACAATTCGGTTACCGCGAAGGCTGGTTGGCGATCCCCTGGCCGAAGGTGTCCATCACCTGGCAGGCCAGCTCCTCCGCCGCCGCGGCCGGCAGGTAGCCGTCCAGGATCATCTGCGCCAGCCCGTACACCAGTGCCTGCCCGGCCAGCCCGACCAGCGCCGGATCCCCGGGGCGCAGCAGGCCCGCCTCCTGGTCCGCGACGATCAGGTCCGTGAACACCCGGTCGATGCCGTCCAGCCGCTCGCTCAGCTCCGGGTCCCGCGCGGCGGCGAACACCCGCGAGCGCACCAGCTCGAACCGCCGCGGATGGCGCAGCACGTACCGGACGACCCCCAGCCCGATCGCCCGCATCACCGACCTGCCGTCCGGCCCGGCGGCCGCCACCTGGGCCTCCTGCCAGCGCACGAAGTCCGCCAGCACCCGGTCCGCCAGCGCGGTCAACAGCGCCTGCCGGTCGGCGAAGTGACGGAACGGCGCCCCCGCCGACACCCCGGCCCGGCGCGCCACCTCCCGCACGCTGACCTTCTCCTGCCCCTGCTCGTCCAGCACCTCGAACGCCGCCGCCACCAACGCCTCCGGCAACGCCCCGTGGTGGTACGCTCCCCGGCCCCCGCCCCGCTTCCGCGCCCGCTCCCGTTCCTGCTCCCGCTCCCTCATGCCTGCCTTGCTACCACAGCCGCGCCCCCGGCCAGGCCGTCTCCCACGGCCGCCGGGGGCGCGACGGAGGCACCGGCCGAAGCCGGGGCGCGGGAGGACTACCAGGCGTAGTCCTCCGGGGCGGGGCGGTGGCCCGGGAAGAGCTCGTCGAGGTGGTCGAGGGTCTTCTGGTCGAGCTTGAGGTCGAGCGCGCCGACGGCGGCGTCGAGGTGGGCCCGGGTGCGGGGGCCGATGATGGGGGCGGTGACGACGGGGCGGGAGAGGAGCCAGGCGAGGGCGAGGTCGGCGGGGTCGGCGCCGAGTTCGGCGGCGAGGTCCTCGTAGGCCTGGATGCGGTCGCGGTGCTTGGCGAGGAGTTCGCTCGCGAGGGCCATGCCGCTGCGGTCCCGGGTGCCCTCGCGCTCCTTACGCAGGACGCCGCCGAGCAGGCCGCTGCGCAGCGGGGACCACGGGATCAGCCCGAGGCCGTAGTGCTGGAGGGCGGGGACGACCTCGAGTTCGACCGCCCGGTCGAGCAGGTTGTAGAGGGACTGCTCGCTGACCAGGCCGAGGAAGTGGCGGGCGCGGGCGGTCTCCTGGGCCTGGGCGATGTGCCAGCCGGCGAAGTTGCTGGAGCCCACGTAGACGATCTTGCCCTGGGCGACCAGGACCTCCATCGCCTGCCAGATCTCCTCCCAGGGCGTGGCCCGGTCGATGTGGTGCATCTGGTAGAGGTCGATGTGGTCGGTCTGGAGGCGGCGCAGGCTGGCCTCGACGGCCTTGCGGACGGCGACCGCGGAGAGCCTGCTCTCGTTGGGCCAGTCCCCCATGTCGCCGTAGACCTTGGTGGCGAGGACGGTGCGCTCGCGGCGGCCGCCGCCCTTGGCGAACCAGCGGCCGATGATCTCCTCGGTACGCCCGCGCAGCCGGCCCTCGCGGTCGCGGCCGTACGTGTTGGCGGTGTCGAAGAAGTTGATGCCGTGCTCGTGGGCGGCGTCCATGAGGCGGTGGGCCTCGGCCTCCTCGGTGTGGGGGCCGAAGTTCATGGTGCCGAGGCAGAGGCGGGAGACGGTCAGGCCGGTGCGGCCGAGGTGGGTGTACTCCATGGCGCCCCACCCAAGACCACACCGGCCCCGCTGTCCAGCACATTAGGGGGGCGTGCCGCAAGCTGGCGGATCACCGCCCGTGGGTGGCGAACTTCCGTACGGCGAGCGGCATGCAGGCCGCGAGCAGCACGGCGCTCCAGAGCAGCGCGGCGAGCACGGCGTGCTGCGTCGGCCAGGCGGACCCGGCCGCCGAGGGGTTGCCGAACAGCTCCCGGCAGGCCTGGACGACGGAGCTGACCGGGTTCCAGTCGGCGAGGAACCGCAGCCAGCCGGGCATGCCGCCGGTCGGCACGTAGGCGTTGGTGACCATCGCCAACGGGATCACCGCGGCGGACAGTTGGCCGGCCGCCTCCTCCTTGCCGATGGTCAGGCCGAGCACGGTGCCGACCCAGGTCATCACGAAGCGGAAGAGCAGCAGCAGTGCGAACGCCCCTGCCGCGTCGGCGAGTCCGTGCCGGACGCGCCAGCCCGTGGCGAGCCCGACCAGCGCCAGCAGCGCCAGGACGACGACGCTGACCAGCAGGTCGGCGAGGGCCTGTCCGAGCAGCAGTCCGGTGCGGGAGACGGGCATGGAGCGCAGCCGGTCGGTGACCCCGCGCCCGACGTCGCGGGCGGCGCCGACCATGGTGGGCATGACGCCGTTGGTGGCCACCATGGCGAACAGGCCGGGCATCAGGAACTCCCGGTAGCCGCCGCCCCCGGGGACCTGCATGGCGCTGCCGAAGACGTACCCGAAGACCACCACCATCACCACCGGCACGCCCAGCGAGGCGGCCAACAGGCCCGGCGAGTGGCGGTAGTTGAGCAGGACGCGGAGCATCGAGGTCCAGGTGCCGGAGGCGAGCCGCCGGGCGGTGGACGGGCGCGGGACGGCGGACGGGCGCGGGGGCGCGAGTGCGGCGGCGGTCATCAGGCGGCCCTCCCGGCGTCCGCGGACTCCTGGGTGAGCGCGAGGAACACGTCGTCCAGCGAGGGCGCCCGCACCGCGACATCCTCGGCGACGACCCCCGCGCCGTCCAACTCCCGTACCAGTGAGGGCAGCAGGACGGACACGCCGGGCGTCGTCAGCACCGTGACGGTCCGCTCGGCGACGTCCACCCGCGCGTCGCCGCCGGTCATCGAGGACAGCACCACGGCGGTGGCGGCGAGCTGCCCGGGGTCGGCCAGGGTGACGGAGACCTGGCTGCCGATCGCGGCCTTGAGCCGGTCCGGCGGGCCGGTGGCGATGGCGGCGCCGTGGTCGATCACCACGATGTCGTCGGCGAGCCGGTCGGCCTCCTCCAGGTACTGGGTGGTGAGCAGCACGGTGGTGCCGGCGTCCGCCAGCTCCTTGACGGTGTCCCAGATCGCCTGCCGGCTGCGCGGGTCGAGCCCGGTGGTGGGCTCGTCCAGGAAGAGCACCGGCGGGCTGGTGACCAGGCTGGCGATGAGGTCGAGGCGCCGGCGCATGCCGCCGGAGTAGGTGCGCACGAGCCGGTCGGCGGCCTCGGTGAGGCCGAAGCGGGTGAGCAGTTCGTCGGCGCGCTCCCGGGCCCGGCGGGCGCCGAGGTGGTGCAGCCGGCCGAACAGCCGGAGGTTGTCGCGGCCGGTGACGCCCTCGTCGACGGCGGCGTGCTGCCCGGCGAGGCCGATGGCGCGCCGGACGTCCTCGGCGGCGCGGACGACGTCGTGTCCGGCGACCCGGGCGGTGCCGCGGTCGGGGGCGACCAGGGTGGCGAGGACGCGGACGGCGGTGGTCTTGCCGGCGCCGTTGGGGCCGAGCAGGCCGCAGACGGTGCCGGCCGGGACGGTGAGGTCGAGGCCGCGCAGGGCCTCGGTGGCGCCGAAGCGTTTCCGCACGCCCGTCATCTCGATGGCGGGCGCCGCGCCGGCGGCGGGTCGGGCGGTGTCGGACATGGCTCTGCCCTTCTCTAGGTACAGCGTACGTAGAAGCGCGCTTGGGCGCCATCGTACTACGTACGCCGTACGTATCTAAGATGGGAGGGCGAGGTGATCTTCCAGTGCCGTCCAGCAAGTCCCCCACCGGCCCCGACCAGCCGGAACAGTCGGAACAGCCCGACAGGCCCACGCCCCCCGAGGCGCCCGAAGTGATCTGGCTGCGCCCCGAGCGCACCGGCCGCGGCCCGCGCCCGGCCCACAGCCGGGACTCGATCGCCGCCGCGGCCATCGCGATCGCCGACGCCGAGGGCCTGGACGCGGTCTCCATGCGCCGGGTCGCGGCGGCGCTCGGCGCGGGCACCATGTCGCTCTACAACTACGTGCCGAAGAAGGAGCACCTGCTCGACCTGATGCTCGACGCGGTCGCCGGCGAGTACCGCTTCCCGCCCGCGCCGAGCGGTGACGTCCGGGCCGACCTCGCCGACCTGGCCCACCAGCAGCTCGGCCTCTCCCGCCGCCACCCCTGGCTGCCCGCACTGGTGCTGGTCCGCCCCAGCATCGGCCCCAACGCCCTGCGCTACACCGACCACTTCCTCGCCGTCACCGCCCCCACCGGCCTCGGCGGGGGCGCCCGGATGGAGGCGATGGCGCTGTTCAACGGCTTCGTCGGCCAGTTCGCCCAGTACGAGCAGACGGCCGCGGCGGGCGCCAAGTGGCAGGCGGAGCTGGTCGGTTACCTCGGCCAGGCGGCGGCGAGCGGCGAATTCCCGCACCTGGCCCAGGCGTTCGCCACAACCGGTCCGCCCGCCGACCCGGACCGGGCCTTCGACCGCACCCTGGACCGGGTGATCTCGGCGATCCTGGCACCCACCGAAGGGGGCGCCCAGGAGACAGTCGAAGGGGGTTAGGCCACCGCCTCCCTCGGCAGCACCCCGGCCACCCGACCGTCCACCAGGACCATGACCGCCCGGTGCGTCCTCCCGAGCACCGTCCGCGCATCGGCCGCCGACTGCCCGACGCCGACCGTCGGCAGCGCCGGCCCGATCAGCCCGCCCAGCGGGTCGCCCGGCTTGGCGGCGCCGTCCGCGAGCGCCGCCGCCAGCGCGGCCCGGGACACCGAGCCGACCACCTCCGTCGCGGCCACCCCGTACGGGCGCGCCGCCCGTGCCAGCACCGCGGGGGCCACGCCGCCCGGCGCATCGCCCAGCGCCTCCAGCGCCTCGCCCACGGTCGCGCCGGCGGCCACCGTCACCAGCGGCGCGGCGGCGTCGAGCAGCGGCCGCAGGCCGTCCGCCGCCTCCTCCAGGAAGCCCCACTCCCGCATCCACGCGTCGCTGTGCACCTTGGACAGGTAGGAGCGCCCCGAGTCCGGCAGCACCACCACGACCAGGTCGTCCGGCCCGAGCCGGCGCGCCACCCGCAGCGCCGCCGCCACCGCCGCGCCGGAGGACGGGCCGGCCAGCAGGCCCTCCTCGCGGGAGAGGCGACGGGCGGCCAGCAGCGCCTCGCGGTCCGGGATCCGCTCGTAGGAGTCGATCAGCTCCGTACGCAGGGCCTGCGGCATGCGGTCCTCGACGGTGTCGGGGTGAAGGTAGTGCCCGATACTCTCGACGTACCACGGGCTGCCGTCGCCGCCCCCGTACGTGGAGGACTCCGGGTCCGCGCCGACCACGGTCACGGCGCCGCCGGAGGTCTCCTTGAGGAAGCCGCCGGTGCCGGTGATGGTGCCGCCGGTACCGACGCCGGCGACGAAGTGGGTCACCCGGCCGCCGGTCTGCTCCCAGATCTCGGGGCCGGTGGTCCGGATGTGGGCGTCCGGATTGGCCAGGTTGTCGTACTGGTTGGCGAGCCAGGCGCCGGGGATCTCCTCGGCCAGCCGCTGCACGACGTTGAACAGGTGCCTCGGGTCCTCGGCCGGCACGGCGGTCGGCGCGAGGACGACCTCCGCCCCGTACGCCCGCAGGATGTCCGACTTCTCGGCCGACGACTTGTCGGCCACCCCGGCGATCACCCGGTACCCGCGCTGCCGCCCGACGATCGCCAGGCCGATGCCGGTGTTCCCGGAGGTCGCCTCGATGATCGTCCCGCCCGGCTTCAGCAGGCCGTCCCGCTCGGCGGCCAGCACCATCGAGAGCGCGGCGCGGTCCTTGACGCTGCCACCGATGTTGAGGAACTCGGCCTTGGCGTAGATCGGCGCGGCGATCCCGGCGCCGAGCCGGGCCAGGCGGATCAGCGGCGTCCCGCCGATCGCGTCGAGGACGGATTCGTGAACTGCGGCCATCGTCGGCCCCTTTCGCTAGCACTGTCAGCCCGAGCCTGCCCAGGCCACGGGCTCGGTAGACGGTA
This sequence comes from Kitasatospora sp. NPDC056800, assembly GCF_042789775.1. Classification (NCBI taxonomy): domain Bacteria; kingdom Bacillati; phylum Actinomycetota; class Actinomycetes; order Kitasatosporales; family Streptomycetaceae; genus Kitasatospora; species Kitasatospora sp. NPDC056800. The sequence continues at coordinate 20,514 of NZ_JBHUAL010000071.1, forward strand.
GCGACACCGTTCCTCATCCGGCCGAAACATTGTCCGACGGCCGGGATCGGGTACGGGCCGGTGCGAGCAGGGACGGGCGGGCGCACGCGGGGACGGGCGGGCGCAAGCGGGGACGGTCGTCGATCAAGCGGGCAGCCGGCGGGGTCCCCCCGGGGTCCTCCCCCGGTTCCGGCGCCGCACCGCCTCCGCCGCGAGCAGCGCCGCCGGGACGGCCGCGGCCGGCACCGTCCACCACGGCAGGCCGGTCACGGACGCGAGCACCGCGGGCACTCCGCAGGCGAGCAGCGTCCACAGGACGAGCGACCGGGCGAGGTCGAGGGTGACGTCGCCGGGGCGGCCGGTGAACCGCAGCGCGCCCAGGACGGCGGCGAGCACCGCCAGCAGCGCGGCGAACGTGCCCACCCCGGCGGTGAACTGCCCCTCGTCGCGGGGCTCGTCGTACGAGGCCTGCGCGACACCGGCCCGTTCCAGGCGCATCACCCGGCCGCGCCACACCGTGCCGTCCACCCGGTCTCCGGGCTTCAGTCCGTCCAGCAACGGCCCGCCGTCGGCGAACCCCACCTCGCCGCTCCAGAACGGCGCGCCGTCCAGCGTCGCCCGGAACTCGGAGCTCTTGCCCGCGTTGCGGACGACCGTGCCGCTGACGGTGAACGGCACGGTGCGCACGCACTCCTCGACCGCCGCGCCCGGGCTCCCGGCCGGGCAGGTCACGGCGGCCGTGTACGAGCGGTACCGCTCGGCGTCGTCCGGCAGCACGACGGTGAAGACGTACCAGGCGGCCGCCGCCGGGGCCAGCGCCGCGACGGCGAGCAGCGCGCCGCCGGTGCGGGTCCATGGTGAGGGACGGTGGGTCATGACGGTTCTCCCCCCGGTCCGGTGCGCGGCCGGAACCCCCGGGTCGCCGTCGCCGGGGCGTGCCGCCCCGCCCCTTCCGGGGTCGGACGGTACCGGGCGGCCGGAACGCCGGACGGTGTCGCGGTTCTCGGAGTCTGTCCGGAGCTCGCCGAAGCCCCGTGAGCGGTGCGTACGGCCTGAGCGGGTCCGCGCGAGGAGCGGCGGGTACCCAGCCGCGGCCGGGCCGGCGGCGCGCCGGCGGACCTCGCGTCGAGCGCCACGCACACCACCCCCGGACCGGCTCGCGGACACAGCTGTCCCTCGATCGCCGACCAGGCTTCCCGGCACTCCTTCGCGCACGCTACCGGACTCCGACCCGGCCTGGCACGCCGGTTCGCCAAGGCGCCGGGCGAGCACCCCCCTCCAGGGCCGGCGTGATCGACCGGGCAAGTCCTGGCACTCCGGCAGGACTTCTCCGTTCCCGCTGGTCGCCCGGCGGGCGCTCAGCCGGCGGCCTCCCGAACCGGCGGGCGGAGGAGGGCGAGGCGACTGGCGGTGCGGTCGAGGTCGCGCATGAGGGTGGAGCCGGTGGCGAGGCCGGCGAGCGGATCGGCGCCGATCAGGACCAGGCGGACGTCGCGGTCACAGCAGACGTCGACCAGGTTGGCGAAGCGCCGACGGCCGTCGGGGGACGCCTCGGCGAGCGGTGGGACGCCGTCGAGGACGACGGTGGGGAAGCGGTCGACGAGTGCGAGGTAGTCCGCGACGGAGGTGAGGCCCTCGCACAGCTCCTGGAAGCCGAACCACACGTGATCCTCGCGGACCGCCCGGGCCGACAGCTCACGGCGGTGGGCGGCCACCGGACCCGCTTCCTCGGGCCGGGGCGGGGTGAGACCGGCCGAGGGCTCGTCGCCGGGGCGGAGACGGGCGCCGAGGTCGAACCCGTGAGCGCGCTCCGACCGGGGCTGCCGCCGGAAGTCGACCGGCCCGGAGACGTCGAGCACGTCCATCCGCTCCTCGATCAGCCTGATCGTCGGCTCGAAGAGGTGGTGGTACAGCGGGTCGGGCATCAGCCCGGCGGGCGGGTAGTTGGACGTGGTGACAAGGGTGATCCGCCGGTCCAGCAGGGTGCGGAGGAGGCGGGCGACCAGCATCGCGTCACCCGCGTCGTGGGCGTGGAACTCGTCGAAGACGAGGATCCGGCAGTTGCCGAGCAGCTCGTCCACGGCCCGGTCCACCGCCGCGCCGTCCGCGCTCCGGCTCTCGGAGTGGTGGGCGACACCCTCGTGCAGTCGGCGGAAGAAGTCGTGGAAGTGCAGCCTCCGCTTGCGCGGGGTCGGCAGCCCTTCGAGGAAGGTGTTCACCAGCCAGCTCTTGCCGCGGCCGACCGGGCCCCAGAGGTAGAGGTGCCGCGGACTGCGGCGCAGCCGCCAGGCCGGGTGGGCCAGCTCGCCGGCCAGCCGACTGAGTCGTTCGACCGGGAGCTCCTGGGCGGGGTCGAGCGTGAATCCGTGCTGCCCCGCGGCCCGGTGGAAGTGCCCGCGCATCGCCTCGTACTGGTTCCGCACCCCGTCCGTCACGGCTCCGGACCATAGCAGGGCATCAGAACCGTCGGGATCACCGGGAGTTGCGCGGTCCGCGGCGCCGCCGAAACACCGGCGCTCCGGCGGTTCGACCACGGTATTCCGGCGCTCCGCCGCCGGCCGGAACAGCCGGGGCGAATATGACGCCCAGTCATCGGAAAGTCGCGCATTTCCGTGCCGGGCGCACACCCGCGATATTCGCGGCCCGATTCCCGCGGACGGATCTCCGTAGCCGCTTCGTCACGCCGCGCATTCGCTCCGTCCGGAATTCCGCGCGCGAAACGCGGCCCGCGCGGGCCTTCGGGCAGGGCGTCCGGACGGGGCGCGGACACCCGGGCGGCCGGCCCGGCCCCGCTAGATGTCGAGAGCGGCCTCGATGCGCTTGAGACCGTGCCGGGCGAGCGCGAGGTTGGCCCGCGAGCGGTCCAGCGCCAGGTAGAGGAAGAGCGAGCCGTGACCGCGGGTCAGCGGGCGGATCAGGTGGTACTGGGTGCCGAGGGTGATCAGGACGTCCTCGATGACATCATCGATCGACAGCGCGGCCAAGGCGCGTATCTTCGCACGAACGACCTCGGTGTTGGCGGCGGCCGCAATCTCCAGGTCGAGCTGCTGCCCCCCGCCGAGGAACCCGAGTGACATACCGCTCTCGTGGTCGGCCACGGCCACTCCGATGGCCCCCTCGATGGCCATCGCGTCCTTGAGTGCCTCGTCAATGTTCATGCGCTGTTCGTCCTTTGCGTGACTTCCGGGCAGAACTCCCGTGTGCGGGAACAAAATAGCAAGAAGCCGCCGGTTGTGGTCGCCTCGTGAAAATGATGGAATAAAGTACGCTGCCGGGGTTCAGAACGTGAAGGGGTACTGGTGCGCGCACTCGACGCTTCCCTCTCCGATGTGCTCGGCTCCCCCGGAGTGGTCGGTGCCGCGCTCGTCGACGCCGTCACGGGTCTCAGCTACCAGTCCGCCGGGGACCACCGGCTGCTCGGGACCGGGGCCGAACTCGCCGAGCTGACCAACCTGATCGGCGAGCGGCTGTACGAGGCAGGGGCGGAGAGCGAGTTGGAGAGCCTGGTGGTCACCAGCACCCGCCATCACCAGGTCGTCCAGGTGCTGTCCCGGAAGGGCGACCCCCTGCTGCTGGCCACCGTGCTGGACCGGGAACGGACCAACCTGGCACTGGCCCTCCGCCAGACCGCCGACCGCGCGCAGGACTTGCTGGCATGACCGACCCGTCCCACGGCACGGCGCCGCCCGCCGTGCCCGCGACTCCCACGACGCCGGCTCCACCCACCGCGCGCAACGTGCCCGCACTGCTGCTCGCGCTGCGCCGGACGGAGTTCACCGGCTCGGTCACCGTCTCCAGCGCACCGGGCGGCACGATCCACCTGGAGCAGGGTCTGGTCGCGGCGATCGAGACCCCCGGGGCCCCGACCGCCGCGACCCTGCTGCTGAAGTCCCGGCGCGTCGGCGAGGAGGAGTGGGCGTCCGCCGAGACGGCCGCGTCCATCGGCCGACCGACCGACGCTCCCCCGACCTGGGGCGGCGACCTCGGCGCGGCCCTGGTGGCTCAGGGGTCGATCGGCGCCGCCGAGCTCGAAGCCGTCTGCGCCGCCGCCGCCTTCGACGGGGCCTTCGCCCTGGTGCTGAGCCCGCCCGGCAGTTGGGAGACGGCCGAGGCGGCGCCGCCTGCCAGGATCGCGCTGCGCCCGGGCATCGAGCCGGAGCGGCTCTTCGAGGAGACCGCCCGGCGGACGGCCCTGCTGACCCGCCTCTGGGGACCGCCCGGCGAACTGGCCCGCATCCGGATCCGTCCTGCCGCCCGGGCCGAGTCCGGCGCGCTGCGGATCCCGGTCCGCTACCGGGAGATCCTGGCCGCCGCCACCGGCCGCCGCACCGCGCGCGACCTCGGCTTCGCCCTGGGACGCGGTGTGTTCGCCGTGCTCCTCGACGTCGTACGGATGGACGCCCGGCACCTGCTCCACCGGGAACCGGCTCACCCGGGGCCCCTGGCACCGAGCGTGGCCCCGCGCACGCCGACGAGCGAACCGCCGCCGGCCGACACCGGGCCGCTACCGCGCCGCGTCCGCAGCGGACGCGGCGCGGGTGGTCCGGGCGGTCCCGGCGGCCTGCCCGCCCGATCCGAGGGAGCGGCGGCCGCTTCCGACGGTCAACCGAACGCACACCGCGCCGAGCACACCGCGCGTACCGAGACGACCGAGCAGAGCGAGAAGAGCGCACCATGAGCAGCCAGACACCGACCGCCGTGCTGGTCGACGAGTTGAAGTCCCTCCGCGACCGGGTCATGGGCATCTCGGAGAGTGTCATCTCCACCACCGACGGCCTGTTGGTGGCCGCCGACACGGCCGCCGTCCACCCCGAGTCGGCCGCCGCCCTGTCCGCCGCCATGCTCGGCCTCGGCCGGCGCACCGCGGCCGAGGTCGGCGTGGGCGGCCTGCGCGACGTGGTCACCCGCTGCACCAGCGGCTACGTCGTGGTGCTGGCGATCGGGGAGCAGGCGCTGCTGATGATTCTGGGAGACGAGGGCCTCGACATCGCCGGCCTGCACCGCGAGTCGCCCGCCACGGTCCGCCGCCTGAGCGAGCTGCTCGGGATGGTCCCCGCGGTCTAGGCCCTCTCTTTCGGATCATGCCGGGCGCGCGGCGTGATCCGGAAGAGAGCGCCTGGCCCCGACGCCGTCGGGTTACCGACCGCGGCGGCCCCGCTTCCCCAGTCCCTCGGTCAGGGTGGCCCAGAAGCCCCGGCGCTGCGGCTGCTCCTCGGCCGTGGCGCCGACCGGCGGCCGCAGCGCCGGGCCGTCCGGGACGATGCCCTGGGCCCGGGCGGCCACCAGCCAGCTCGGCAGCTCGGTGAGCAGCAGGTCGTACAGCTCGTCGTCGGAGACCGTCCGGGGGTCGCGCCCCAGGTGGACGAAGCCCGCGTTGTCGATCGGCCGCTTCTCCGGGACGGGCAGTTCGTCCAGCTTCCGCAGGAAGTCGAACTGCCGGCTGTCCGGGTCGCCGAAGCCGATGAACTGCCAGAAGATCGGCAGCGTCGCCGCCTCGCAGAGCTTCTTCTCCGCCGCGGGCTTGCTGATCGGGCCGCCGTCCGTCTGGAACAGCACGAAGGCCGGGTCCGTGGCCCCGCTCTCCCGGTAGTGCCGGATGACCGCGTCCATCGCCAGGTGGTAGCTGGTCCTGCCCATGTGGCCGAGGCCCGCGACGATCCGGTCGATCCAGCCCGCGTGGTCCTCCAGGGCGATCTCGGCCTGGGCGTCGACCTCGGTGGAGAAGAAGACGACCGGCACGGTCCCGTCGTCGTCCAGGTGGGCCGACAGCCCCAGGACCCGGTCGGCGAGCGCCTGGACGCTGCCGTCCTTGTAGTAGGGCCGCATCGAGCCGGAGTAGTCGACCACCAGGTACACCGCCACCCGCTGGCCGTTCAGCCCGCGCCGCTCCACCGAGGCGCCGGCCGTCTTGTAGAGGCTCACCAGTGCGGGCGCGCTCTGCTCGACCTTACTCAGACTGACGGCCATGTGTCGCTCCCTCGCTCGCTGCGGCAGCCGGGCTGCCGGGGCGCGTGATCGTCAACGCGCTCCGGACACTGTGCGCGGCGGACGACGGTGAGGGCAAGCCGTCCGCCCGGCCCGGCCGCTCACAGGCCGTTCGGGTGCCCCGACAGCCACCCGGCGTGCCGCTCCTTCAGCCGGTCCCGCTCCTCCGTCGACGCCAGGTAGACGTCCGCCCCGCCGTCGTACGGGTGGTACAGCCGCCGCAGGCCGGGGCCGGCGAGTCTGCCACATCCGTCCCACCCGTCCCGGCCTGGTGAAATCCCCTCGTCAGGGGCGCCGGGCTCCCGTAGCGTGGTTCGGTCGATCTTGAGGGCGGAACTGGGCAGAACGGGGCACCACATCATGCAGCAGCACCAGGGCTGGGCCGACGAGCGCTTCGGCGCCGTCGCGGACGTCTTCGCCGCCAACTTCGCCGGGTTCCCCGAGCTGGGCGCCGCCGTCACGGTATTCGTCGGGGGCCGGAAGGTGGTCGAGCTGTGGGGCGGCACGGCCGACGAGCGCACCGGGCGGGCCTGGGCGCAGGACACCCTCGTGCCCGTCTTCTCCTGTGCCAAGGGCCCGGTGAGCATCAGCGCCCACCTGCTCGCCGAGCGGGGCCGGCTCGACCTGGACGCGCCGGTCGCCCGCTACTGGCCGGAGTTCGCCCGCAACGGCAAGCAGGACGTCACCACCCGGATGATCCTCGGCCACCGGGCCGGCATCCCCGCCCTGGACGCGGTGCTCTCCTTCGAGGAGGTCGCCGCCTGGGATCCGGTGGTCCGGGCGATCGAGGCGCAGCAGCCGCTCTGGGAGCCGGGCACCGCGTACGAGTACCACGGCCATGTGCTCGGCTTCGCGGTCGGCGAGGTGATCCGCCGGATCACCGGGCTGACCCCGGGCGCGTTCCTGCGCAAGGAGATCGCCGAGCCGCTCGGCCTGCCGGTCTGGATCGGCCTGCCGGAGAGCGAACTCCCCCGCGTGGCCCGGCTGGTGGAGGCCGAGGGCCGCCGTCCGATGCCCGGCCCGGAGCACCTGCTGACCCGGATCGTCACCATGAACGGCGCCCTGGTCTTCCCCGGCCTGGACGTGCCGCACGGCTGGAACGACCCGGCGCTGCACGCGATCGAGCTGCCCGGCGCGGGCGCCGTCGCCTCCGCCACCGGCCTGGCGGGCCTCTACGCGGCGGCGGCCACCGGACTGGACGGCGCGCCCCGCCTGATCTCGCCCGACACGGTGACCGGCGCGGTGCGCGAAGTCTCCTCCGGGGCGGGCTTCCTGGGCTTCGACATGGGCGCCCGCTGGGGCTCCGGGCTGCTGCTCGACTCCCCGGCCTTCCGCCCGCTGCTCGGCGCGCGCAGCTTCGGCAACGACGGCGCCGGCGGCCAGTTCGCCTTCGGGGACGACGAGTTCGGCGTCGGCTTCGCCTATGTCGCCAACCGGATGATCGGCCACGGCGACGCCCGGGCGAACCGCCTGATCGAGGCGGTGCGCGAGTGCCTGGGCTGACCGGCTTCCTCCCGCTCGTCACCGTCCTGGCCACCACCGGCGGCCTCGGCGAGCTGCGCTACGGCGCCTCGCTGCCCGAACTCGCCGTCCACTACGGCGATCCGTGGGACGGCGGCGGCATCCACCGGGGCGACCGGTGGCCGCACGCCTTCTGCTGGGGCGACGTGCGGACGGTGTTCTGCCGCTGCCGCCGGCTCCACTCGCTCTCCCTGCCGGTCTGGCAGGGAGAGCTCGACCTCCCGCAGCCGGGCGGCGGTTCGGCGACGCTCGACACCCGCGTCTCCGAGGCCGACCTGATGGCGGCGCTGACCGCCACCGGCCACAGCTGGCAGACGGTGACGTACGAGAACCTCCCGGACCAGCGGAACCTGCTGTTCTCGCCGGCCGAGGAGGTCCGGGTGGAGCTGGTCCTGACGAACCGGGCGTCCCAGGACGGGCCGCCGCTGGAGGCGTGGGCGCTGCACAAGGCGTTGCTGTGGGGCTACGAACACCTCGACTGCCCCGAGCCCGACCGCTCCCTGCCCGACGACGGCTGGGGCGCGGCCGGGCCGTAGCGCGGCGGCGAGCCGTTCCGTCCCCTGCTCGGAACGGCCCACCGCCGGCGGCGGTCCACCGTCGGCCGCAACCCGCCGACGGCCCCCGCTACTTGAGCAGGAAGTCGTACACCGCCTGCCGCCCCGCCGGGTCGGCCGCCCGGGTCTGCACCGAGTGCGCCGCACCCGGGACGATCACGACCTGCGGGTCGTGCGCCAGCTCCGCCTGCTGGTACAGCCACTCGTTCGGCGTGGACAGGTCCCGGTCGCCGCCGAGCAGCAGCACCGGCACGTTCGGCAGCCTGCGGTGCGCCGACGGGATCGGCGGCACCTGCTCGCGCGGCCAGTCCAGGCAGACCAGTTGGCTGCCGAGCCCGGTCGCGGTCGCCGGGTCGTACGGCCAGGTCTGCTCGGCGGTCAGCCGCTGCCGGGTGCGCTCCAGCGCGGCCGCCCGGCCCTCGACGGGGGTGTCGGTGCTGCCCCACGGGAAGCGCGAGTCCGCGCAGACGGTGGCGGCGTGCAGGCCCTGGCTGAGCGCCTCGGCCGGGGCCGCGTCGTCCCGGTGGACGGTCTCGATGAAGGCCTGGAGCTTGGCGGGCTGCCCGGCGGCGGCCTCGTGCAGCGCCTCCGGGACCCCGCCGTAGTTCGGGTCGGTGAACTCGTAGCTGGTGAGGGCGTCCAGGACCTGCGCCCCGTTGCCGTACCGGCGGACGGTGGCGGCGAGGTCGGCGGCCGGGTCGGTGGTGCAGCCGGTGGCCTGGCAGGCGGCCCGCAGCACCCGGGCACTGGCGGGCAGGGCGGCCAGGTCGAGCGGGTCGTAGCCCTGCTGCGGCACCACCGAGTCGAGCACCAGCCGGGCCACGTGCGCCGGGTGGGCGAGCGCGTACCGCTCGGCGACGAGGGTGCCGTACGAGACGCCGTCGAGGGTCAGCCGCCGGTCGCCGAGGGCGCCGCGCAGCCGGTCGATGTCGGCGACGGTGTCCGCGGTGCTGTAGAAGCGGGCGTTGGGGCCCAGGGTGGCGGCGCAGTCCGCGATCGACTGCCTGCGCGGCACGGCGAGGTCGGAGGAACCCATGTCCTCCTGGAGGCCCGGGCACTGGAGCGCACGGGCGCCGGTGCCGCGCTGGTCGTACATCACCAGGCGGTAATCCTTGAGGACGGGCGCCATCTTGCCGGCGATCCGCTTCATCAGCGGGACGCCGGGCTGGCCGGGGCCGCCGGTGAGGAACAGCAGGTCGCCCTTGGGGGCCGCGGTGTTCCCGGCGACGGCCACGGCGAGGTCGAGGGTGCCGGGGACGGCGCCGCTGTGGTCGAGCGGGACGGTGAGGGTCCCGCAGGTGAACTCGGGCGCGTCCGGGCAGGGCGCCTGTCCGGTGATCCCGCCGCCGGGCCTGGCCGTGGCGGGTGTGTCGGCCGTGGCGGCCGCGGGAGTGGCCAGCGTGGTGCCGGCGACCACCGCGACGGCGCCCAGCAGGGCGGCGATGCGGCCGCGCTTGCTCGTCATGTGAGTCCTTCCGCTCGCACCGCGTCCGTACTGACGCGGGCACGGAAGTAGCCTGCGCCCGGGACGACGGCGAAGGCGAGCGGTTATCCGGGGATTCGACCAGGGGCGAATCCCCGACGGAGCCAGCGAAGGTGACGCACCGTCACATCAATCGCGGAAGCCGCGGCAGTCTCAGAGCAGCGCCCGCGGCAGCACCACCCGCACCCACTCCTCCGGCTGCGACAGGTGCGGGGCGTGCCCGGCGCCGCCGTACAGGTGGCGTTCCGCCTTGGGCAAGGTGAGGTCGATGAGGTCCAGCACCTCGGCGAACATCGGCGCGCTCTCGTCGCTCTGGGTGAGCAGCGCGGGCTCGCCGAAGCGGGCGAGCCCGATGAGGTCGAGGTCGAGCGCGTCCGGGTCGCGCAGCTCGTCCAGGTAGGTGGGCGCGTTGCGGATGTAGCTGTGCCGGACCGGCGCGGGCAGCTGCTCCCAGGCGCCGGGGCCGAAGGCGAGGCTGTCCACGTACAGTTCGGCGGCGGCCGCCGACTCGGCCTGTTCCAGCAGCTCCCGGACGGCGGCGATCCGGTCGGCGAAGCCGGTGCCGAGCGGTCGCAGGTCCGGGTCGGCGAGCAGGATGCCGGTGCCCGGCGGCTCGTGCACGGCGATCCCGCGCAGCAGGTCGGGCCGGGCGGCGGCGAGCCGGAGGACGACCAGGGCGCCGTAGGAGTCGCCGTAGGCGAAGGCGGGCGCGAGGCCCAGTTCGTGGATCAGCCCGGCCAGGTCGGCCGCGTCCTCGTGCACCGAACCCTGGGTGAGCGGGTCCTCGCTGCGGCTGTGCCCCCGGCGGTCGTAGGCGACCGCGGTGGTGGACTCCGCCAGGCCGGGCAGCACCCGCGCCCAGGAGTCCGCGTCGCTCCAGGAACCGTGCACCAGGACGACGCCGGGGCCCTCGCCACGGGCCTCGTAGTGCAGCGCCACCCCGTTCACCCTGATCTCGGCCATCACGAGTCTCCCGGTCTCGGCGGTGCTCCCCCACCAGACTGACACAACCACCCGAAAGGGTCAGGTCCGTCGGCGGCGGGCCCCGTCAGCTCATCGCCCGCACCGGCGGCTCGTCCCGCGTCCCGTCCTCCGCGACCACCGTGAACCGCTCCGCGTCCGACACCGACAGGTCCACCGGATAGAGCGACGCGGTGTCGTTGACGTCCAGCACGGCGCTCTGCCGCCCGGTCGCCGCCTCCACCCTGGTCACCCGGCCCCGGGTCATCGCCCACACCGAGCCGCCGTCCACCACCAGACCGGTCACCTGGTCGTCGAGCCCCGCCGTCCACCGCTTGCCGCCGTCCGTCAGCGAGTACGCCAGCAGCCGGCCGGTGGCGGTGCGGCTCGGGTGCTTGCCGCCGCTGATGCCGATGTCGCCGGGCTTCTCCCCCGGTACGACGAACAGGTCCCCGACCACCACCCCGCCGAACAGCGGCCGGGCGCTGAACTCGTCGAAGGCGTGCAGCCCGCCCAGCATCACGTCCAGGTCGTACTCGTCCCCGGCGACCGGTATCACCGCCCGCTGCCGGCCGGTCCGGTCGTAGCTGAGCACCGCGTGGGTGCCGCGCTCGGCCTGGGCGTCCACCCACACCGCGAGCGGGTCGACCGAGACCACCGCGAGGTTCTTCAGCCCGCCCGCCGCGGGCAGCGCGATCCGCCGCTGCTCCCGGCCGTCCGCCGGGGCCAGCGAGCGCAGCACGGGCGGCGCGGCGCCGCACTGCGCGACCGTGACGGCGTCCCCGGGCCCGCCCGCGACCTGCAGCGGGGTGCAGCCCGGGTCGGCCGCGCCGCGCCAGACGTCCCGGCCGTCGGCCAGCCGTACGGCGCGCCAGCCGGCCTTCTCCTGGAGGAGGGCCTGCTGCCCGGCCACCGCGACCACGTCCGGAGTCGCGTCGTCCCCGTCCCGGGCGGGCGCGTCCACGGCGGCGGTCCAGCCCTCCCTGCCGTCGGAGAGGTCGAGCGCGGTGACGGCGGAGCACGGCTTGTCGTGCGGCGCGTGGCCGATCAGGCCGAGGGCGCCGCCGCGGCCCGTGCCGTCAGGCCCGGTCGTCCGGCTCATCGCGCACACCGTGTCCTCCCCGGGCGGGGCCCAGTGCCAGGCGACGGCCCCGGTCGTCCGGCGGTACGCCACCACCAGGTCCGGCCGGGCCCGGACCACCAGGTCCCCGCTGGTCCAGCTGCCCACCGCGCGGATCGTCGACGGCCGGTCCAGCGGCGCCTTCCAGGAGTCGTTGAGGCCGTCCCCGGCGAAGCCGACGAAGATCCCGAGCCCCAGTACCGCCCCGACGGCGGCCGACGGGAACCCGGCCCTCGGGTGGATCAGCGCCCAGACGAAGCCCGCGCCGCAGGGCATCAGCCCCAGGATGCTGATGATCCCCATGTACGCGAGGCTGTCGCCGCCGAACCCGTTCGCCGGGCCGAACAGCACCGCCAGCCCCATGCTCGCGAACAGCGCCCCCAGCACCCCGCCGGAGACCACCATCCAGGTCTCCCGGTCCCAGGCGGACCACACTCCCCACTTCGCCCGGACGACACTGTCCTCGGGCCGAACGGCCATGCCGGTCTCTCCCCTGCGACGCGCCGCCCACCGCGTCGGGGCGACGATCATCGGATCGTCGCAGAGCGCGCCATGATCCGGAACAAAGAGCAGGGAAAACCCCGGCCATGACCCGCACATACCGGGCCCGGGGCGCCGGTGGCACCTGCTGTCCACGGCGCGCGCCGGGCGCGGAAATCGATTGCCCGCCCCTGGGCCGCTGACTAGCGTTGCCCGGCATGACCACGCCATCCACCACCCCCGACTGGCGCACCGCCAACCGCGCGAACTGGGACGAGCGCGTCCCCGTCCACGCCGCCGGCCCCTTCTACGACCTGCCCGGCTTCGTCGCGGGCCGTGACACCCTCCAGGACTACGAGCCCGCCGAGGTCGGCGACGTCACCGGCCGCGCCCTGCTCCACCTCCAGTGCCACCTCGGGCTCGACACCCTCTCCTGGGCCCGCCGCGGCGCCGTCGTCACCGGGCTCGACTTCTCCGCCCCGGCCGTCGCGGCCGCCACCGACCTCGCCGCCCGGATCGGCGCCGCCGACGCCCGCTTCGTCACCTCCGACGTCTACGCCGCCGCCGAGGCGCTCGACGGCCGGACGTACGACATCGTCTACACCGGCTTCGGCGCGCTCTGCTGGCTCCCCGACCTCACCCGCTGGGCCCGGACGATCGCCTCGCTCATCACCCCCGGCGGCTTCCTCTACCTCGCCGAGTACCACCCGGTGGCCGACGTCCTCGCCGACGACGGGCGCGGCTTCGCGGAGGACTACTTCGAGCGCACCCCGATCGTCGTCGACTACCCCGGCACCTACGCCGACCCGGACGCCCGGCTCGACTCCACCGTCACCGTCCAGTGGCAGCACGGCCTCGGCGAGGTCGTCACCGCCCTGGCCGACGCGGGCCTGCGCCTGGACTTCCTCCACGAGCACGCCCACGCCCACTTCCGCGTCCCCGCCGGCGCCCCCGCCCCGCAGACCTACTCCCTCCGCGCCACCCGGCCCCGATGACCCCGCCGGGGCGGCTCCGCCCCGGCTCCCAGGGCCTCCCCCTCGCCGCCCTCCCCACCCGCACCGCCCTCGCCGCCGTCGAGACCCCCGTCCCCTACGCCGACGCCCTCCCCCGCGGTGCCGCCGGGCGCGATCCCGCCCGTGCTCGCGGCGGGCACATTTTGGCCCCTCAGCTCCAGCCCGTGTCCCCGCCCCTGCCCGCGGTCCGGTCCCCGCCAGGCACCCTGTCCCCGCCAGGCACCCAGTTGCCGTGCAGGCCCAGGGGCACCCGCACCGGCAGGTGGATGCGGGCCAGGGGCTCGCCGGTGAAGTCCTGGGCGGCGAGGACCACCAGGTCCGCCGCTCCCCGCTCCGGGTCGTGGACGTACGCCATCAGGTACCCGTCGTCCTCCGCCGTCGGCGACTCGGCGGCCACGAACACCGCCTCGCCCACCGCCCCGTCGCGCCCGAACTCGTGGGCCTCGACGGTCCCCCGGCTCAGGTCGTGCTTGAGCAGGGCGTTGCTGAAGCCCTCGTCCGGGCGGTCGTCCCCGGGGCCGGTCGGCGGCGCGTAGAGCTCGACGGCGGCCGCGTAGCCGTAGCGGTAGGGGCGGCCGGTGTGCCGCGGGTTGAGGCGCGGGAACTCCTGCACCCGGTCGTCCAGCCGCTTTTCCCGGACCGTCCCCGCCGCCAGGTCGACCGTCCAGCGGTCGAGCGTGGGCCGGCTCGCGCCGATGTTCCGCAGGTCCATGCCCGGCGGGTGCCGCACGACGTCGACCACCAGCTCGTCCGCCGTCCGCTCGTACGCGTTGAGGGTGTGCCCGACCAGGTGCGGCGCGAGCTCGAACCACCGCACCGCGCCGCCCTCGCGCGGCATCACCCCGACCCGGACGGCGCGCCGCTCGTCCCAGGTGAAGGGCACCCCGGTGGCCAGGTGCGCCGGGCTGAACACCACCTGCGTGTCGTACAGCAGCACGAACCGCTCGGTGAGCGCGAAGTCGTGCATGTACGGGTTCCCGGGCACCTCGATCAGCGTGCTGCGCCGGACGGTGCCGGCGGCGTCCATCACGATGTGCTGCACCTGCTCGGAGCCGTACAGGAAGGCCAGCGAGTGCAGTTCCCCGGTGTGCGGGTCGACGACCGAGTGGGCGTTGGCGCTGTACCCCTCCGGCGTGGCGCCCAGCCCGCACGGCCCCACCGTGTCCAGCTCGTAGGTGAGTTCGTACGGGCGGATGCCGCCTTCGAGCAGCGCGTAGGTGCGCCCGGCGAGGCCCGCGACCTGCACGTTGGGGGAGATGTCCATCCGCTCGTCGACGGGCGTGCCGCGCCGGGGCTCACCGAGCCGGTCGGCGACCGCGCCGGAGCGGACCCAGCGGTTGCGGTACCACTCGGCGCGCCCGTCCCGGATCCGCACGCCGTGCACCATGCCCGCACCGAGGGTCCACAGGTGTGCGCCCGGGTCGTCGATGCCCAGCGGGTTGGGGCCGTTGCGCAGGTAGCGGCCGTCGAGGTGGGCGGGGATCCGGCCGGTGACGGGCAGGTCGTAGGCCGTGACCTCCTCGGTCACCGGGGCGAAGTTCCCGGAGACGTAGCGGCTGCGCCTCGTACCGTTGTTGCTGTTGCCGTTGCTGTTGCTGATCGCGCCGTTGCCGTTGCTCTTGCCGATCGTGCCGTTGCGGATCGGGTCGCCTGGGCTCATCGTCTCGGCCTCTCGTCAGGTGATGGGGTGTCCGGACTCGTTCACGAACCGGCGCCGAACGCCCGCCCCAGTGCGGCCATCAGCGCCTCGTAGCGCGCCCCGGCCTCGGCCGACGCGAAGTGGCCGGCGAGCTCCAGGCTCACCGCACCGTGGGTGGCCGCCCAGAAGAGGTTGGAGACCTCCAGGGCGTCGCCGGGCCGGAAGACCCCGGCCGCCATGCAGGCCTCGACGGCGGCCACCGAGGCGCCGAACGCGCCGTCGGCCAGGGCCAACGCCTCGGCGCTGGGCCGGAATCCGGGCACCGGCTGCTCGAACATCACGCGGTAGTAGGCGGGTTCGGTAACCGCCCGCTCCCGGTAGGCGCGGCCGAGCTCGGTCAGGTACTCCAACGGGTCGCTCCCGCGCGGGACTTGCTCCTGCGCCCGGCGCAGTCGTGCGAAGCCCTCCCGGTACAGCGCGTCGAGCAGCCCCTCCTTCCCGCCGAACATCGTGTACAGCACCTTGGTCGAGGAGCCGATCTCGGCGGCGATCCGGCGCACGGTCAGCGCGGCGGGGCCTTCGGCGACGAGGAGGGAGATGGCGCGGTCAAGGATCACGGCGCGTACGGCATCCTGGCCGACCCGCTGCGCGTCCTGGTAGGGCGTGCTCATGGGTAACAACGTAACCGATCGGAAACAGTGTTACCAGCCTTTGCGGGCAAGGGATTTCACCACCCACCCGGCCCGACCGCCCGGCCGCCCCGACCGGCTGTCCGACCACCCTGACTAGACTGGCGCGCTCCACAGCCGAGGGGAGTCAGCGATGAGTGGTGCCACCCGCTGCGACGAGGTCGCGGCCGAGGCGGGCTTGGGCGAACGGCGGCGGCTGTACCGGACGAGCCGCCGGATCGGCGACGGCGTGGGCAAGTGGGGCCTGGGTCTGCCCGGCATCCTCGTCCTCGCCGCCTCCGGCTGGACCTGGTGGGGCGCCGTCCTCGCGGTCGCCGCCGTGGCAGCGGCCGCCGTGGCCTACCAGAAGGTCCCGCCGCGCTCCGGGCTGGTCGCCGTGGCGCGCTACCAGGGCGGCCTCGTCCTCCACCACGCCGGCGGCGACTTCCGCGCCCTCCCCTGGGACGCCATCGAGAGCTACGAGTACATACCCTCCCGGATGGAGTTCCGCGGCAACCTGAGCGTCGAGCACTTCGGCCGCGTCCTCATCCTCGCGCGCGGCCGCGAAACCCCCTTCGTGGTCTCGAAACTGGCGGGCCGCTACGAACCGGGGCTGGCCGAGGCCATCCGCGCGGGCCTGCTGCCGCGCTACACCGCGCCGCTGCACGAGCGGTTCGAGGAGGAGGGACACGTCCTATTCGGGACGGTGCTCGCCGTGCTGCCCGCGGGGCTCCTCCTCGACCCCGACGACGACCACCCCACGGCCCCGCTGCCGTGGAGCGACCTCCAGGACATCAGCGCCGAGGACACGCGCGAGCTGCGGATCACGGAGCGCACCGGACCGGGCCGGGGCGGACGGGTCGTCACCCGCGTGCTCGCCGACGCGGACGTCGTCGCGGCGTTCGTCCGGGAGACCCGGGCGAAGCTCCTGGCGGAGCAGCGCCCGGAGTGACCGCCCCCTGTGACCGCCCCGTGTGACCGCCTCGCCCGACCGGCCCTGCCCGCACCCCGTGCCGCCGCCGGCCGACTCGACGGCCGTCCGCCAGGGCGCGCCAACCCCGCGCTACGGCCGGACAGTTGACATGCGTCGGGCATCCGCCGGGGCACCGGCGGCACCGGGTCCGCACGTCGTGCTGCGCCGACCGGGTCAACCTCGGCGCCGGACTGTACGCGCACGCCCGGTCGGCTCGTTCTGCTGTACATGCCTCCCCTGATCCCGATGCCCTCACCGCTGCCCGTACGCGGCACCGCGCGGACCACCGCACGGAGGTCCCCGTGGCCGTGATCGGCCGTGCGGCGGCCACCGTGGTCGCGCTGGGCATCCTGCTCATCCCGACGGCCGTCACGGCGGGCACCGACCTGCCGCCCGAGCCCGGTGCGGGCTGGTGGGAGGTGTCGGCCAACGCCGCCAACGTCCGGGTCGACCACTTCGGCGAGGAGACCGTCATCGGACTCGCCCGTTCGGGTGACCGGGTCGAGGTCGTGGACACCTGGACCTCACCGCTCGGCGCCCGCTGGGCGAAGGTCATGGTGGAGCGCACCCGGGTCTCCGGCTGGGTCCTGTGGTCCCTGCTCGCGCACCGCGACCCCTCCTCGGAACCGTAGAATCCGCCTGTACACATCAGGAGGGAATTCGCGTGTTCCGAGCGCAGCGTCCGCGCACCGCAGAGCTGACCCCACGACGGGGCGAGGAGCCGGTCACCGGCGTCGCCCTGCTGCTGCCGGGCGGGTTCCTCCGCAGTCGGCGCGCACCGATGCGGGTCGCCGAGCTGGGCCTGCGGGACCTGGCCACCGAACTCACCGACCGCGGCCGGCCGCACGGCCTCGCGGTGCACCTGCTGCGCTACCGCCACGGCGGCTGGAACGACGCGGACGCCGACACCGCCGTCGACACCTGCTGGGCGCTCGACGAGCTGGCCCGGCTCTACCCGGGCGCACCCGTCGTGCTGATCGGCAACTCGCTGGGCGGGCGCGCCGCCTTCTGGTGCGCCGGGCACCCGTCGGTGGTCGGCGTGGCCGGGATCGCGCCGTGGCTGCCCAGCGGCGACCCGGTCGACCAGCTGGCCGGGCGGCGGGTGCTGATCGTCCACGGCACCGGGGACCACAGCTCGGCCAGCGCCACCCAGTCCCTGGAGTACGCGCTGCGCGCCCGGCGGGTCGCCCCGGACCTCGCGCGGTACGAGGCCCCGGGCGCCAACCACCTGCTGCTCCGCGAGTCCCGCGACATCAGCGCGCTGACCACCGCCTTCACCCTCGGCGTCCTGGGCGCCGAGCCCGCTCCGCTGGTGGCGGGAGCGGTCTGCACCCGGCTGCCGGCGCGGGTGTAGCCGGCGCTCCCCCAACCGCTGTCGCGTCCCGCGTCCCGCGTGGTCCGCGTCCGCACCCCGGGCCTCCCCTGCCGATCGGCAGGGGAGGCC
>NZ_JBHUAL010000072.1:0-9317 GCF_042789775.1 Kitasatospora sp. NPDC056800
CGGCGGGGCCGCCGACACCAGGCGGGGCGTCAGGGCGTCAGGGCGTCAGGGTGTGCGGGAGTGCAGTGCGGGGGCTGGGCAGGGCAGTGGGCGGGCCCCGGCGGGGGAGAGGCCGTCGAGGACCAGGGCCAGGTACCGGCGCCAGCCGTCCTCGCGGGGGTCCATCGTCCACAGCACCGAGACCAGCATGACGACGATGCGGTGCAGGTCGTCGGGCACGAGGTCGGCGCGGATCACGCCCGCGCTCTGACCGCGCGCCAGGAGGGCGTCCAGGGCGGCGAAGAACTCCTCGCCGGTCGCCGGGGTCAGGACGCCGGCGGCGCGGGCGGCGGCCAGGACGTTGTAGTCGCCGGCCACCGACTCCAGGGCCGCCGCCAGCACGCGGGCCAGCCCGGACGCGGGGTCGGGGTCGTCGGCGGCGGACTGGATGACGGGCCGGACGCGCTCGCCGAAGCCCTGGTCCAGTACGGCCCGCAGGAGCGCGGCCTTGTCGGGGAAGCGGCGGAACAGGGTGGCGGCCCCGACGCCGGCCCGGCGCGCCACGTCGTCGAGGTGGGCGTCGGGGCCCTGTTCGGTGAAGACCTCCCGGGCGGCCCGGATGATCTTTTCCGCGTTGCGGGCGGCGTCGGCGCGCAGCAGCCGGGGGGCGTCGGGGATCATCCCGGCAGCCTATCCAAGAGTGGGTGGACCGCCGCCGGCCGTCCGGGGCGCGTGCCCTGGCCGGGTGTCAGACCGTCCAGGCTCAGCGGCCGGGGTCAGCGGCCGGGGTCAGCGTCCGGGGGCCTCGGCGATCCGGGCGACGTGGGCCAGGACGGCACCGGCGCCGTCCTCGCCCGCCATGAGCCCGGCGACGGCGGCCGCGCGGCGGCGGACCGGCTCGGCCAGAGCGGCCGTGATCGCGGCGGCGAGGCGCTCGGCGGTCAAGTCGGCGAACGGCACGGGCTGCGGGGCCACTCCCAGCCGGTGCAGCCGCGCCGCCCAGAACGGCTGGTCGGCCATCACGGGCACCGGTACGGCGGGGACCCCGGCGCGCAGCGCGGCGCCCGTGGTGCCCGCCCCGGCGTGGTGGACGACGGCGGCCGTGCGGGGGAACAGCCAGTCGTGGGGCACGTCGCCGACGCAGAACACGCCGTCACCCGCCGCCTCCAGCCCGGCCCAGCCCGCCTGGACCACCGCGCGCACCCCCGCCTGCCGTACCGCGGCCGTCACCAGCTCGCCGAGCCGCTCGCCCTCCCCGGGGGCCATGCTGCCGAAGCCGATGAACACCGGGGCCGGACCGGCCTGGAGGAAGTCGACCAGGTCGCCCGGAGGCTGCCAGCCCAGCGGCCGGGCGGGCCACCAGAAGCCCGCCACGTCGACCGGGGCCGGCCAGTCCGCCGGGCGCGGCAGTAGCACGGGGCTGTAACCGTGGACGACCGGACGGGTGTGCCCGAGCGGTTCCGGCGACGTCCTGCCGGGAAGGCCGAGGCGCTCGCGCATCCGGTCCACGGCACTCGAGAACATTCGGTCCGCGCCCCGGAGCCGCTCCTGGCCTGCGGCGAGGTTGCCCTCCGGTCCCAGGTCCGCGCCGCCGGCGGGGCCGGGCAGCGGGAACTCCGTGGTGGCGAAGGCGGGCGTGAGGTACGTGCCGAGGACGGGCACACCGTACGCGTCTCCCGCCGTCAGGCTGAGCGGCGACGGGGCGAAGGCGGTGAGCAGCAGGTCGGCCCCGCCCGCGACGGCGTCCGCCACTCCGTCGGCGAGCCCGTCCACGAACGCGGTCATCAGCGCGCGGATCTCCTCCGGGGAGGTCGCGCGGGCCCTGGCCCGGATGAGCTCCTCCGGATCCCCCGGCAGCGGCCGGTGCTCCAGGCCGCAGGACTCGAGCAGCGCCGCGAAGGTCGGATGGGCAACCACGGCCACCCGGTGCCCGGCGTCCACCAGACGCCGGCCCAGGCCCGTGAACGGCGCGACGTCCCCGCGGGAGCCGGTGGTGACGATCAGAATACGCATGGGGCAATTCTCCACGCCGGGGCCGGTGTTGATCCAGGCTTGGCCCCGGAGGGGGAGCCTCCGTCCACGTGGGGCCGGTTCGTCCGAGCCCGGCCCAAGAGGGCGTATCAGGAGAGAGCCATGCCCACCGCACCGATCACCCCCGGCGACTTCCCCACCAGCCCGCTCGCGCTGCGCTTCGCCGACCCGGCTCGGCAGGCCAAGGCCCGCGCCTTCGCCTCCGAGCAGGCGGCCGCCGCCACCGAAGCGGCGGACCTGCTGGCCCAGTTGTGGGACACCGCCCCGGGTCGGCCGGCCCGGGCGGCCGCGCTGGCCGCCGTCCACGAGCGGCTGGTCGACTGGCGCTACCGTCTCGCCGTCGCGATGGGCCCGCCTCCCGGCCCGGCCGGTGCCTTCTTCAACCCGGAGCGCTTCCGTACCCCGATCCGGGAGGGCGACACCAACTTCGACCGGCTCGGCGAGGTCGGCCGTCTGCGCGAGGGCGCGGAGTGGGACCAGGCCACGCGCGCCTACGCCGGGGGCCTGGCGACCCCGGCCTCGGAAGCGATGCTTCGCTACGGCCGTCTCGCCGAGCGGCGCTTCGCCGCTGAGGGCGTCGAGGGCGACACCCTCCAGAACTGGGTGCTCCTGCCGGACGGGCGGAGGGTCGCCGGCAACCGCCTCCTGCGGGGCGAGGCCGCGTACCGCGCCGACGCCGAACTCGTCGCCCGCTACGCGGCCCGGGGCCTGGACGCCTCCCGGATCGAGACCGGCGGCAGGCCGGTCTACTCGGCCACTCCCACACCGCGGGACAGCGCCGTCCTGCACTCCGCCGCCCTCGACCTCCTCGCCCGCCCCCACCTCACCGTCGAGGACTACCTGTCGGCCCGCTACCTGCTCTTCCAGGCCCCACAGAACAAGAAGGGGAGCGACGCCGTGACCAGGACGTTCATCGTCACGGTCGGCGCCGTCGCCCTTCCCGGCGCCGTGCCCGTCCTGCCCGAGGACGTCGACCTGCGCTGCTACGTGCTCGGCCAGAGCCGCTGCCATCCGTAGCCGGGCAGAGCCTTCTCCGGCCCTAACCGGCCCGCGTTACGGCCGCCAGCGCCCGCCGGAGAGCTCGGCGAGCGCCTCGGTGAGGTCGGGAGGCAGGGTCCGGACGACGTTCATCGGCTGCACCAGGTACCACCCGTCCCGCCCCCGCCAGCGGGCCGGGGGCAGGGGCGCTCCCGTCCGCGGCCGAACGTGGATGCCGTGGACGGGGGTGTCACGGCCGCGGAGGTGCACCCGGCGGACGGCGACCTCGTCCACGTCGCGCCACTCGTAGCGGCAGCGGTGCCGGCCCGTCCGGGCGGCGATGAAGGTGTCGGTGATGTGCAGTTCGATGTGCCGCCGGCGCAGGAGGCTGATCAGCATCACCAGCAGGCCGAGGGCGGGCACGCCGACGATCGGCTTCCAGGAGTCGAGTCGGTCCCAGGTGCCGCTCACCGTGATCCGGACCAGGTGCAGGCCCAGCAGGGCGCCGAGCGGGCCCCAGTGCGCGAGCATGACGGCGCGGACGCGGCCGGTGAGCAGGTACGAGTTCGGGTCGCGCCGTACGGTGAGGCCGCGCCAGGTCGAGGCCGGGGGCAGGGTCAGGTCGGCGAGGGGACCGGTCGCGACCGTCGTCGCTCCGTCCGGCGTCGCCCGGGGCACCGGGACCCCTGCGGCCCCCGAACCTCCCTGACCTCCCTGGCCTCCCGAGCGGGGCCCGGCCTTGGCGGCCAGGTGCTGCTGGAGCCGCAGGTTGCGGAAGCGGTACGTCCCGGCGGTGCGCTGGAGCAGGCCGGCCCGGTGGGCGTCCCGCAGGAAGGTCATCAGCGTCCAGGGCAGTCGGCCGACGAGTGCCAGCGAGCACCGGGCCAGCAGCCACCGGCTCCACGGGCTGAGCAGCAGGAACGTCGCGCCCGCCCCGCACCAGGTCGCCAGCGGGTAGGACCAGTCCACCTGGTGGTACCGGTAGAGGTGGGTCCGCGACCAGTCCATCAGCCCGATCCCGGCGGCGAGCAGCGGTGCGAGGACCAGCAGCGTCACCAGGACCGAGGTCCGCTCCGAGCGCAGCAGCGAGTCGGGGGTCGCGGCGTCCACGGTGTCCGAGGGGGCCGCCAACGCGACCATCAGATAGGCGGACAGCAGCACCGCCGCCACCAGTGCGAGACCTTCCTCCGCCGGTGCCAGGAGCTGGAGCACGACCAGGGTGAGGATCACCGGCGGCCCGCCGATCACCACCATGAGCCGCCAAGCCCGGCCCAGCCTCCCGTTGCGGCCGGCCGAGCGCAGGGCCCCGGCGAAGCGCAGCGGGTTGACCCGCCGTCGGGGCGTCGAGGTCTCGTCCCCGAACCAGCCCTGCCCGGCCGTGCGGACCAAGCCCGCGAGGGCGACACCGAGGCCCACGGCGGTGCCGAAGCCGAAGGGGTGGCCGGAGCCCCCGACGGCCCCGAGCCCCAGGTCGATCAGCACCGACAGGGCGATCCCCACCACGATCAGCGCGGGCGCCGCCAGTGCCCGCGGCAGTGGCGCGCCGAACAGCCGCCACCAGGCCAGCTCGGCGGTCTCCTGGCGGTTCATCAGCCGGGCCAGGAAGGACAGCCAGGCCCGGGCCCGGTCCGGTTCCCACCGCCGGGGCGGGTGCAGGCGGTCGGGCGCCGGCGGCAGCGCCGGGAACGAGGCGGGCACGATCCGGTCGAGCAGGTGCTGCTCCACCTGCCAGGCGGTCGCGAAGCGCCCGCGGTCCAGCAGCTCGCCCGGGTCCGCCGGGGCCCGCTCGTACCCGCGCCGCAGCAGCCAGACCATCAGCGGCGTCGACAGTGCCCGGCTCACCGGGCTGCCGGGCGCCGCGCGGAGTTCGGCGAGCAGCGGCGCCCACTGCGCGGCGCGCGAGGGCTGCCGGGCCCGGTGCAGGTAGGAGGCGACGTCGCCGGGGGCCAGCGGCAGCGCCTCGATCGCCGAGTCCACCCGGAGCACGTCCCGCTGGGTGGCCACCAGTTCGCGGTAGGGCTCGGTCCGGCAGATCAGCACCACCCCGCCCTCCTGGCCCAGTTGGCGCCCGAGGGCGCCGAGCACAGCGGTCCGCCGGTGCTCGGGCAGTTCGTCGAGGCTGTCCAGGACGGGCAGCAGGCGGCGCTCGCTCACCAGTCGGCGGGCGGGGTGGAGCCCGTCCACCCGGGGCAGACCGGGGTGCTCCTCGGTGATCCGGCCGGCCAGCCAGTCGTGGAAGTTGACCCGCTCGGCGTCCCAGGACTCCAGCGAGAGCATGACGGGCACCGGGACGTCCTCGCCGCGGGTGAGCCGGCGGGCGAGCAGCTCCAGGGTGAGCAGCACGGCGAGGGTCGTCTTGCCCGCGCCGGCCCCGCCGAGGATCAGCAGGCGGCGGTGGTCGAGTCCCAGCAGAGCCTCCGCCATCGTGCCGACCCGGTCGCCGCGCCCGCCGAGTTCGGCCCCCGGCGCGAGCGCGGTGCGGCTGTGCACCCAGCGGACGGCCAACGGTTCGGGGTCGGCCATGTCCCAGGCGTCGGCCTCGGCCCGCCACTGGTACAGCAGGCTGCGGGCGAGCCGCTCCTCGGCGAGGCCGAGCGGTGTCTCCGCCGCCACGGCCCGGGGCGGCACGGTGAGGTGCAGCTCCCCGTTGAGCACACCGATCTGCACCAGGTAGTGGACCGTACTGTCGGTGACGACGTTCCGGATGTTCGTGGGCCCGTGGCCGTCTTCGAATTCCACCACTCCCCGGCTCCGCCCCTGTGTCGACCGCTGCCGCGCGAACTCCCTTTCTACCAGGGCCCGTCCGACCTGTTCGACGGACCGTCGGTTCTCTGGCGGTTCCGGGCCGGGCGGACGGGCCCGGCCCGAACCGGTACTCGGCCGGAAGAGCACCAGGCCGGCCGGTTTCACCCAGCCCGTGCGCTCGGCACTCCGGCCCACGGGTCTGTCACAGCCCCCTGCGATGATCACCGGCAGTGTCGACAGAACCGGAGCAGAGCATGGCCGAGCAGGTGGAGCAGGGCGTCGCGCGGGTGGCCGAGAGCATCGCGGCGAACGCACCCGAGAGTTGGACGGAGGCGGTGCTGGCCAGCCGCCAAGGCCTGTTCGGCCTGGGCGTCTCCGGTCGGTACACGATCGCCGGTGAGAAGCCGCGGCCGGTCCACGGGGTCGCGATCTTCCAGGG
Organism: Kitasatospora sp. NPDC056800; assembly: GCF_042789775.1. Classification (NCBI taxonomy): domain Bacteria; kingdom Bacillati; phylum Actinomycetota; class Actinomycetes; order Kitasatosporales; family Streptomycetaceae; genus Kitasatospora; species Kitasatospora sp. NPDC056800. The sequence continues at coordinate 6,173 of NZ_JBHUAL010000072.1, forward strand.
CCTGGACGACGTGACGGCGGCGGTGGGAGCGGCCCGCGGTTGGGAGCGCACGAATCTGGAGATACGGTGCCGGCCGTCCGGCGAGTTCGCCCTGACGGCGTCCCGGCAGGTCGTCTCCCGACTGCACGATGCCCGTCCCGGGTTCCTGGCCGTCCTGGACCACGACTGTCGGCTGTCCCAGCCGGGTGTCGCCCAGGAGGAGAGCGGCGCCGCCCCGGCGGGCGATCCGGATCTCGCGGTCACCCGGCTGCGGGCCTACCTGGAGCGGCGTGCCGACATCCTGGGACACGCCGAGAGGCTGCCACCGCCGGTGACCACCACGGCACTCGACGACGCCGAGCGCCGGCTCGGCCGGCCGCTGCCCGCCGACCTGCGAGCGCTCTACCTGATCGCCGACGGCAGTGGGGACGAGGCGATCGGCCTCTTCGGCAGCCTCGCCTGGATGCCCCTGGCACGCCTGGTCGCCGTCAACGCGAACCTGTGGGAGCCGGTGTGGTCCGGCTGGGAGACCTCCTGGGACTCGGTCGTGCTCGACGCCGAGCCGCTCGACACCGTCCGGCGCTGCCACGAGCACCCGGGCTGGCTGCCGTTCGCGACCGCCGACGACGGCAACTACCTGGCGGTCGACATGTCCCCGGCCCGGGCCGGACGTCCCGGCCAGGTGATCCAGATCGGCCGCGACTACTACGACGGGCCGCTCTACGTCTGCGACTCCGTCACCTCACTCCTCGCCCGCTACCTGGACCTGCTGGAGCGGGACGCCTACGAAGTGGAGGAGGACGAGGTCGACTACATCGAGTTCGTGGAAGGCCCACGTGAATTCGGCTCCAGCCCCGAGCTGGTGGCGGACGGAATTCCTCAGGACGTCCCACCCGGCGTCCAGACCGTCCTGATCCACTGCAACGCCCCCAGTGGGCTCATGGACCTCACCCCGCTCACCGCCGCTCCCCACCTGCGGCGCCTCGAACTCCACCGCCGCCCTGTCGACGACCTGTCCCCGCTTCGGGAGCTGCCCGTCGAGTTCCTGGGCGTCACCCTGCACGGCGGCGACCTCGCGCCGCTCGCGGGCCACCGGTACCTGACCGCCCTCGACCTCGCCACATCCGGGCCCGTCGACATCGCCCCACTGCGCACCGTCCCGAACCTCCGCGGCCTGGACCTCTCCCGGGCGGAGGTCCGGAACCTCACCGCGCTCGCCGAGTGCCCCGACCTGCGCTACCTGGCCCTCACCGCCGGCCAGTGGGCCGTCCTGCTGGACCAGGGCGCACTCCCGGCCACCCTGGCCGCCGCCCGCCTGGCCGGAGCGGAGGTGCCCGATGAGGTGGCGCTGGCCTGGGCCGAACGACTCGGCCGGTTCGTCGGGGAGCCGTTCACCGTCACCGGGACCCTCGCTCCTGACGGCGGGTGAGAGCGGCCGCGTGCACATCCACCGGCTGCGCAGGATCCTGCGCATCGGGGACAGCCCGGACTCGGTGATCGAGCACGACCGGGGCGGCTACCGGCTGGTCTCCGGCGCCGCCGAGGTGGACCTGGCGCGGATGGAGGACCTGGTCACCGCCGGGCCGTGGCCCGCGGCGCGACATCCTTGAACGGCTCAACTCGCATATCAGCTGAGCTGATTACCGATCTCCTTCGTCCGTTCGGGTTCTCTTTCCGGACGGGCCGTGATTCCCGGCCCCGCCCCGGCGGGCCCGGCCGAGACTGGCCAGGAATTCTGCCGGATCGTCACCGATCGAATGCCATGACGGAGGAAAGCATGCTCGGAGATCTCACGGGCGCAGTGACCGACGCCCGCTACCGTGCCTCGTTCGGGCGGGTCGCCGGTTACCTGCCGAAGGACCGCCGGGCCGTCGACGTCTGGCTGGCGGACCTCGCGGACCGCGCCCAGGCGCGAACGGGGCCGCACAGCCCCGCCGTTGCGGCCATGGAGAAGCTGATCGAGACCGACAGGAACACCCGGTCGCTGGTGGCCGGCACGCTGGAGCAGCTCCCGCGCGCGCTCCAGCCGATCCAGGGCGTCGGCCACCTGCTCCAGTGCGTGGACCTGATCATCACGACCGCGCCCGAGTACCGCGCCAAGTCCGAGGAGCGGATCCTCTTCCCGCTGTCCGCGCTGTTCGCGAACCTGGCGCTGACGAAGGCGGGCGAGAGCCTCCTGCGCACCCCGGCGTTCAACTCCGCGCTCCAGCAGGTCCTCCGCGAGTGGTGCGTGTTCCTGGACAGCCCCGCGAGCCGCTCCGTGCTGACCGAGGCGGACAACGGCTGGCTGTCCCCGTACTCCGTCGAACGCCACCGGCTCGACGACTACGAGATCCCCGACCGCGGCGCCGAGCACTGGGGCTTCGCGTCGTTCAACGACTTCTTCCACCGCAAGCTCAAGCCCGGGGCCCGGCCGGTCTCCACCGACCCGACGGCGGTCCTCGCGCCGAGCGACGGCACCCTGGTGCGCCACGAGCGGAAGGTGGGGAAGAACGCCGGGTTCACCCTCAAGGGCCAGACCTTCTCCCTGGCGGAGACGCTCAACAACAGCAGCTACACGGACCGCTTCGTCGGCGGCGACGTCCTGCAGTTGGTGCTCCCCGCCACCGGCTACCACCGCTGGCACGCGCCGGTCGACGGCGTGGTCCGGCACGTGGAGGTCGTCCCCGGCCTGGTGTTCGGCACGGCCGAGCTGGACGGGTCGGGCCCCGCGCCTCAGGGGGTGTCGTTCGGCGGCGCGGCGGCGTCCAGTACGCGTGCCCTGGTCTTCATCGAGAGCACCGCTCCCCGCATCGGCATGATCTGTCTGGCCGCCGTCGGCATCGGCGAGATCTCCTCGGTCACGCCCGTGGTCCGCGAGGACCAGGAGGTGCGGAAGGGCGACGAGCTCGGCTACTTCAGCTACGGCGGATCCACCCACTTCATGGCCTTCGAGCCGGGCAGCGACGTGGAGCCCACGGTCGAGCCGAGCGAGGACGTCGACCCCGAGGACGACCCCCAGGTCGCCACCAACGCCCCCCTCGCCAACGCTGGTTGACCCCCTCGGGTGTGGCGGCCCGGGGGTGGCGCCCCGGGGGGCCCCCCCCCCCCCCCACAACCAGAAAACCCGTGGGATATAAAAAAAATAAACAGCCCCCGACGAAAATTTTTTATATAAAGGTGGTGG